>CANDMD010000016.1 GCA_947385725.1 uncultured Lachnospiraceae bacterium
TGCTACTCCGCGGTATGCCTGCGGTTCAAGATCAAGACCATGAGCGTGGTGGGACAGAGCATTATCCACGCTATCCGGAGCGATATCTTTGCCCATTTGCAGGAGCTGCCCTTTTCCTATTATGACGACAGGCCCCACGGTAAGATCCAGGTGCGTGTGGTCAACTACGTAAACAGCTTAAGCGACCTGCTGAGCAATGGTATCATCAATACCATCACGGACCTGTGCAACCTGCTCTTTATCATACTTTTCATGCTCATCTGTGACGCCAGGCTGACCCTTGTATGTCTCTGCGGCCTGCCCCTGTTGGCGGTGGTGATCGTCTTTATCAAAAGGCGTCAGCGCCGGGCATGGCAGATTCAGTCCAACAAACAGAGCAACCTGAATGCCTACATAGCCGAGAGCATCAACGGCATCCGGGTCACACAGTCCTTTGTCCGGGAAAGGGAAAACAACGGCATTTTCAACCGCCTCAGCGGTAACTACCGCAAAGCCTGGATGCATGCCGTAATGCTGAATTTTACCATGGGACCCAGCGTGGATGTCATCTCCGCCGTCACCACCGCCCTTATCTATGTGCTGGGCATCCGCTGGATCCTGGCCCCGGACGCCACCCTGACTGTGGGCGTGTTGATTGCTTTTACCGCCTACATCAGCCGTTTCTGGGCTCCCATAAACACATTGGCCGGCTTTTACAACTCCCTGCTCACCGCCATCTCCTATCTGGAGCGCATTTTCGAGACCATCGATGAGCCCGTGAATGTAAAAGACGCTGAAAATGCCGCTGAAATGCCGCCCATCAAAGGCGAAGTGGAATTTAGGGACGTTTGCTTCAGTTATGAGGAGGGGCATCCCATTCTGGATCATATTAACTTTACGGCAAAGCCGGGAGGCACCTATGCCTTTGTCGGCCCTACCGGCGCAGGCAAATCCACCATCGTCAATCTGATCAGCCGCTTCTACAATGTGGACTCCGGCCAGGTTTTGATCGACGGTACGGATATTTCCGGTGTCACCATCCGCTCCCTCCGGAGCCAGATGGGTGTCATGATGCAGGACAGCTTTATCTTCTCCGGCACAATCATGGATAACATTCGTTATGGGAACAGGGCTGCCACAGACGAGCAGGTCATTGCCGCCGCCAGGACGGTCTGTGCCCACGATTTCATCAGCCGGATGGAAAAGGGCTATTACACGGAAGTCAACGAGCGCGGAAGCCGCCTTTCCGCAGGCCAGAGGCAGCTGATCTCCTTCTCCAGGGCGCTGCTGGCCGATCCCGCCATCCTGATTCTGGACGAAGCCACCTCCAGTATTGACACAGAGACGGAGATCCTGCTGCAAAAGGGTCTGAACGAGCTGTTGAAGGGACGTACCTCCTTCATCATCGCCCACCGTCTCTCCACCATCCAGAACGCGGACTGTATCATGTATATCGACAAAGGGGGAATCCTGGAGCGGGGCACCCATGAAGAACTTCTGGCACAGAAGGGCGCTTATTATGAGCTATATATGAGCCAGTTTGATTTCCTGAACGAAAAATGAGGATAAAATCGAGCACAGGGGATTTCCCCCTACTCGCGCACGGGCATCAGTCAGCTTGCTGACTTAATTCATTTGGATGTCCGTGCGCATAAAAAGGCAATTATAAAAGTCCATTAGGTTCTCTTATAATGGCTTGGCATTGCTTCAGATACCTTTGTATATCTTCTTCTGTAATAACAGAGTACACCTTCGTATGATACTTTTCTTCCAATAACTTAGATCCTGTTTTTCCTGTTACAGCTCCCGGGATCATCCTATCCGCAATAACAATAATCGCCGCAACCTCAATCCGGGCTATTTTCATTATTTCCCCCATGCGTTTCGATATGGTCTCCCCGGATGATATTACGTCATCTACCAAAATAACCCTGTCTCCGTCTTTCAGCGTATAACCGCACAGGGAACGCCCCCGGCTGTCTTTTACTTTCCGGTCATGGCAATAGTGGACTGTAACTCCGTATTTCTGAAACAGCGCATATGCCGCAGCCACAGAAAATGCAATCCCATGGTATGCCATTCCCATGATAACATCAGATTCCAGGTTATTTTCACGGATACAATCCGCAAAATATTCCCCGAGCTTAGCTATTTGCGCATTGGTTACAAATTTTTCGGAATTGATAAAGTAGGAGGCGGATACACCGGATTTCAAAACACAGTCCTTCTGCTCCAAAATTCCGTTACCAATCATAAATCTCACAAAACGCTCTTTGTTGGTCAGGGCATTCAGTTTGTAACCCATAAGTTCATCAATCGTTACCCCAAAGTAATCCGCCAACAAAGGCAGGCAGTAAATATCCGGTAATGCGGTCTGGGTTTCCCACTTTGATACAGCCTGCCCGGAGATATGCAGATGCTCCGCCAATTGTTCCTGTGTAATCCCTTTGTTGGTACGAAGTTGCTTGATATTATTCCCTATTTCCATAGTATCCTCCATTTGCTTTTCCGCCTGTGCGGTACCATCATCCAACGTAACAGACAATACGCGGTGCCGCATGGCTGAAATGTTACCATCCAACAGTTTCATCTACCCTCGGCAAATCATCTATTGCCATGGATCATCTGTCTGCATTGATTACAATGCAGTTGGGAGGAGCGCTTCTCTTGGCAAAATAATACCTTAACTTCCAACACAAAGCAACCATCATATCATACAGTTTTCCCCAACTGTCGGTTGGATTTTACTGCTAACCCGTCACCACCGCGAGACATTTTCCCACATTTAACACTCAAAATTTCCTGTTCTGTTATTTCAATTCTGCCTTTTCAAACAGCAGGACCGACGCTGCCAATGTGAGGATCAGCGTGACCAGGGAAACCCCCAGGAACAGCCCCTTCTGCAGATGTTCCCAGTCCGCCAGGACGAACATCTGGTACACCACCGTATATTTTGCCGGATAATAGCTCTCCACCCCGGAGTTAATATAATTTGAAGTCATCATCAGCAGGAGATACACAAGCCCTATGCCCGCCCCGATGGTCGCTATCGCATTTTTAGTCGCCATCGCCAGGAATATGGCGCAGCCGCCCAGGGCAGAGCTTACCAGCCAGAAGAAGAGCATCTGCTCCAATACCTCCATACAGCTTTGCACCGTTAGCTCCATTCCGAATCCATTGGCATAAGTCATGATCGCCATGGGCGTCATCACCACAGTGGTCAGCAGGAACAGCAGTCCCACAAAATAAACGATGAGCTTGGCCGAAAACACCCTGCTCCGCGGCAGACCACACAGCAGCCCCATTCCCATGGTACGGCCGGAAAACTCGCCGCAGAGCAACACAGCCGTGAATGCACACGCAAAGATGCTATGAAACAATACAAAGGAATCCATAACAGGAAGCATCTGGTACCCCCCTGCCGATGTTCCACGGGAAATCCAAAACACGGCAAAGAAGACTCCCACCCCCACCGATAATGCCAGCATCACCCCGTATGCCGGTGATTTAAACAATTTATAAAATTCCGCCCTGATCAGTTGCATCATCTTAATATCCACTCCTCCCATTAAGTAATTGTAACCCCCCTCATTTGGCAAACAGACTTTGAGCAATCCGCACAAAATAAGAGACAATTTCAAAACAACCTTCGTTTCGTGCCTATTCTTCTGCTATCAGCGACAAATAATATTTTTCCAGATCCCCGTCCTCGGTCTCCATGCTCTCCACATTGACCCCTTCCAGGACCAGAGCTTTGTTTATATGCCCGATCTTCAGCCGGTCAGGCATATCATGCACCTTGATCACACCATCCGGCGCCATTTCAAGGTTCTTTAAATGAAACTTCATCCGTAAAATCATTTCCGTCTTCACCACCTGGTCCACTTTCACACACAGGCATTTCTCACATTTCTCATTCAGTTCCCCCGCGGTGATCTGCTCCAGTATTTTCCCATTATGGATAAACCCATAACAGGTGGCCAGTTGGTGCAGTTCGCTTAACAGGTGACTGGAAATCAGCATGGTGATCCCCCGTTCCCTGTTCAGCTTCTTTAAAAGTTCGCGTAAGCCCACCATTCCTTCGGGATCCAGGCCATTGATGGGCTCATCCAGGAACAGGAACTCCGATTCCCCTATCATAGCCATGGCAATCCCCAGCCGCTGACGCATCCCCAGGGAGAAATTCTTTGCCTTTTTGGAGCCGGTATCCGACAAACCGACTGCCTCCAGGGCTTCCTCAATACACTGTTTCCCCGCAATCCCTCTCTGTCTCCTGCAGACCTCCAGATTCTCCCTGGCTGACAGGTGCGGGTAGATTGCCGGCTTCTCAATAATGCCGCTGATGCGCCGCCGCTGCAGGTACAGCTTTCTGGGATCGTCCTCCCCGAACAGTTCCAGCCTCCCGCCCGTCTGCCTGTAAAATCCCGCCAGGATGCGGATCAGCGTGGTCTTACCCGCTCCGTTGGCGCCCACAAATCCGTATATCTCCCCCCGCCTGATCTCCATATTCAGCTGATCCAGGACACATTCCTTTCTCAAGCCCCCCTGACGGTCCAGCTTAAAATATTCCTTTGTGACTTCACTTGCCTGAAATACGATTTCTGTCATTCTACCCCCATTTCTGCGCTGCTTTGGTTCCAGCTTTGTTGAGACTGCACATAAGCGACTTTGTGGCAGGCAGCGCGCAGACACAGATCGCCGTTTGAAAAAGGATTTTTATAACAGTTCAGCGCCCTGTCTGAACTGTTACGGATTTCTCACAGTGCCCGTATTTTCCTCGTCAGCTCCTCCCGGTCTGTCAGCGCCGTCTTCTCCAGGATATGTGTCACATGCTTTTTCACTGTGGCATCGGAAATATAGAGCATCTTGCCGATCTCCCGGTTGGTCATCTCGCAGCTCACCAGCCGGGCGACCTCCGCCTCTCTGTCCGTCAGCCCCATGGCGCGCAGCTTGAAGTAGATGGTCTGAGCCTCCTCCACGGTAATTTCCGCCTGAGGCTCTTCCATATAAGACGCCAGCATATTATCCAGCCTTGCGATAAATATGGTCAGCAGCACAGCCGCAATGAACGCATACAGGACACTCAGCAGAGTAACCGCAAGGGCGGGGCCAAGCGTCCGGTCAGGCACGAGATCCGCATGGTACAGCATATCCGTCAGGCAAACGCAGATTTCCACCGCCGCTTCCAGAAAGATCAGGGTCCTGGTATACTTTACGGCATTATACGCCTTTTGCAGCATGATCCTGGAGCAGTCGTTCTGATTTGAGAACGCCAGACACAGCCCATTCAGGAAATCCTTTCCCATTCCGCCCAGCCACAGCACCACTATGACAAAAAGCGCCATGCTCCCCAGCGTGGGCACATCAAAATACTGGTTATAGCCGAATACTCCCGCTGTAGACACAATATTGAACCAGATGAAAAGGTAGAACGCAAGCAGCACTCCCATCGATTTCAAAATTCCCTTTTCCTTCAGATTCCTCCACACCCGTCTCATATCCTCTCCTCCATTTCTGTTCCTTTAGCTGTTCCCGGAACGCTTTTCCTCCGCCCCCGTCTCCCTGCTTCCCTAATCCACGCTATTGAGGATAGCATCATGGTAATACAGGGACATGCTTCCTTTCAATACCTTCCCGCCAAAAAGGAGGTAGTATTTTTCTACTACCCCCGCAGTTTCAGGCATTCCTGCCATTCTGACCTATTGCTTCCCGGATCCGCCCGCAGCAGTGCAGCAGTCTTTCCATAAGATATCGGCTATTCCCCATTCTGTCTGTGATTATCCGGATCTTCCCTCATATCCCGAGTATAACAGTCGCTATCCTGAAATATACAATCAATGACAGCGCATCCACTATCGTAGTGATAAACGGGCTCGCCATGACCGCCGGATCGAAGCCCAGCTTTTTGGCGCCGATGGGCAGAAGGCACCCCACCAGCATGGCCAGCAGCACCGCCGCCATCAGGGTCAGGCATACCACCGCCGCCACACTGACGCCCACCCTGTCAAAGAGCATCAATTTTACAAAATTAGCCGCCGCCAGCGTCAGCCCGCACAAGACCGCCACGCGCACTTCCTTCCACACCACCCGGAACGCGTCCCGGTATTCGATCTCCCCCAGCGACAGACCGCGGATCACGGTCACGCTGGCCTGCCCACCGGCATTTCCCCCGGTATCCATGAGCATGGGAATAAAGGCGATCAAGGCCGCGTAAACACTCAGCGCCTCCTCAAAGGATGTGATGATGGCTCCCGTGAAAGCCGCCGAAACCATGAGCAGCAGCAGCCAGGGGATCCTCTTCCTGTAAGTTTCGATAACAGTAGTTCTCATATAAGGCTTGTCACTGGGCACGATAGCCGCCATCTTTTCCATGTCTTCCGTGGTCTCTTCCTCGATGATATCCACGATATCGTCCACGGTGATGATTCCCACCAGACGGTTCTCATTGTCCACCACAGGCATGGCCGTAAAGTCATATTTCTTGAACTGCCTCGCCGCTTCCTCCTGGTCGGTGAGGGTGTGGATGGAGATCACATTTTCGTGCATCATGTCACCGATGACCTCATCCCCCTGGCTCAGCAGCAGATAGCGCAGCGCCACCGTGCCCACCAGCCTCCTCTGTTCATCCAGCACATAGCAGATATTGATGGTCTCGCTGTCCAGTCCCACCTTCCGGATCCTGGCGATGGCCTCCTCCACGGTCAGGGACTCCTTCAGATCCACATACTCCACGGTCATGATGCTGCCCGCCGAGTCCTCCGGGTAACGGAGCAGATGGTTGATATCCCTTCTGGTCTCAGGGCTGGCGATGGCCAGGATTCCCTTCACCACATTGGCGGGCATTTCCTCCAGCAGATCCACCGCGTCGTCGGCCATCAGGTTGTCTATGATCCCCGCCGCCTCCTTATCCGACATGGAGGTCAGTATATACTGCTGATCCTCCACATCCAGATAAGAAAAGACATCCGCCGCCATGTCCTTGGGCAGGATGCGGAAGGTCTTCAGCGTGGGCATATCCTCCATCTCCTCCAGCAATGCCGCCACATCCGCGTGATTCAGTTCGGAAAGGTACTGCCGCAGTCTCGTATACTGCTTTGTATCAAGGAGTTCCAGTAATTCGTCCAATTCCCTCAGCTGTTCCATAAGTACCTCCTATACCTTTACCTGCTCTTCCCACCCTGCCTGTCCGTTTCTTCTCTGTCAACAAAATACAATTCCCGCCGCTTCTCAAAGCTGACCTTTCCATTGGTGGCATCCACCATCTCTTTTCTCATTCTTTCCGCATCCTTCGCAGACACCAGGATCCGCAGTGACACCGTATCCGCATAGCTGCTCTCCAGCGGCTCGACTCCCGCATTGCCCAGAAGATACAGTATCTTCCCGATGCAGTTGTAATCGGTGCCGATCTCCACCTCCCAGCCGTAACGCATTCTCCCCAGGACACAGTTCCGAAGCCCCTCTTTCACTGCCTGGGTGTATGCCCTTACCAGTCCCCCGGTGCCCAGGAGCACTCCGCCGAAGTACCGGGTCACCACCACCGCGACATCGCGTATCCCCTCTCCCAGCAGCACCTCCAGCATGGGGCGGCCGGCCGTTCCGGCAGGTTCCCCGTCGTCGCTGCACCTGGTCAGTTCCCCTCTGGAGCCGATCACAAATGCGGAACAGTTATGCCTGGCATCCCAGTACTTCCTCTTCACTTCGTCGATAAAAGCCGCCGCCTCCTCCTCACTCTCACACTTGCGGACAGTGGCGATAAAGCGGGATTTCTTCTCCACATACTCGCCCTCGCCTCCCTCCAGCAGCACGCGGTAGGATTCTACAGTATTTTCGTTCATAACATACGCTATCCTTATGATTATATACATTTATATAATAAACAGTTGCCGTTCAGTCTTTTCGCAGAAACAGACTGATTTTCAAGTTAAGGATAGCATAATTTGTCCAAAATGTGAAACAATTCTTAAGTCTGGAAAAAAAACTTTCCTTACATACCAGATTTTGTTATAATGAAAACGTGTGGAATTTTCATACAGAAAGGAATATTTCAATGAATTATGGAAGAAGAGGGGTCCGCGCCAAGCAGAAGGCGCTGAACTCCAATGTAATAAAATGGGAAAGAAAGCTGATCCTGTCATTGTTTGAACTGATTCTCATTGCAATGATAGGCCTGGGTATCTGCGGCGCCGCCGCCGGAATCGGCGCCTTTAAAGGGATCCTGTCCTCCACGCCCAAGGTCCATTTCAACGATATTGTCGCTTCCGGACAGGCCACCATCGTTTACGACATAGAAGGGAATGAGATCGACCAGTATGTCAACACCGACTCCAACCGTATCCGGGTGGAGATGGATATGATCCCGGAGCACCTGGGACAAGCCTTTATCGCCCTGGAGGACAGACGCTTCTATCAGCACAATGGCATTGACTTCAAGGGAATGATCCGGGCCGGATATACCTTTCTCCGGACCGGCGGCCAGCGGGCAGAGGGCGCCAGTACCATCACCCAGCAGCTTCTGAAAAACACGGTCTTCACCACATGGATGGAGGAAGGCGACAATGTGATCAAGAAGATCAAGCGGAAGCTTCAGGAACAGTTCCTCGCCATAGAGATCAGCAAGGTCTACTCCAAGGACCAGCTCCTGCTGGAATATATGAACGCCATCAACCTGGGGCAGAACACGCTGGGCGTGGAATCCGCCTCCCAGCGCTATTTCGGCAAATCCTGCAGCGAACTGACCCTGTCGGAGTGTGCCGTCATCGCAAGTATCACCCAGAATCCCAGCAGATACAATCCCATCAGCCATCCTGAAGCCAATCGGGATCGCCGCCTGAAATGTCTGGACGATATGAAGGAGCTGGAATTTATCAGCCAGGAAGAATATGAGGAGGCGATTGCCGACACGGATGCCGTCTATGAGCGGATCGGCTTGTATGACACGGACTACCGGTTAAGCAGTAACGCTACCGCCGGCTCTTATTTCTCCGATGCCGTTTACGAGCAGGTCAAGGCGGATCTGATCGAAGCAGGCTACAGTGAAAGCACCACGGAACGTCTGCTGACCGCCGGAGGATTAAGGATCTATTCCACCATGGATCCTACGATTCAGGCCATTGCAGACGAGGAATTTGCCAATCCGGACAATTTCCCTCCCAACGTGAAGTGGTATCTGAGTTATGCCCTCACCATCAGGGATGCCGCCGGCAACGCGCACAATTTCAGCAAAGAGAACATGATGACCTGGTTTAAAAACACCAGCGATAAGAAATTCAACCTGATCTTCTCCTCCCAGGATGAGGCCTATGAGGCTATCAATATCTACCGCACAGCCATGCTGGCGGAGCTGGGGGTTGCGGATGACGAGAATAACTATGAGGAATCCATTTCCATGACCGCACAGCCCCAGGCTGCCTTCGTCATTGAGGATCAGTCCACCGGCTATGTGGCCGCACTGGTGGGAGGCCGCGGCACCAAGGAAGGCCGGCGTACCCTGAACAGGGCTACTTCCGCCATGCGTTCTCCCGGATCCACCTTCAAGGTGCTGGCTTCCTTTGCCCCGGCCCTGGACAGCGCAGGCAAGACCCTCGCCACCGTATACAATGACGCGCCTTTTAACTATGACGACGGAAAGCCTGTCAGCAACTGGTATCATGGATACTACCGGGGCATCCAGTCCCTGCGGGAGGCCACCAGGGAGTCCCTGAATATCATCGCGGTGAAAAACCTGACCGTGATCACCCCCCAGCTGGGCTATGATTATCTGCTGAACTTCGGTTTCACTACAGTGACCGACCATTATGTAGCCAGCGACGGCCGGATCCTTTCCGATGTGAACCAGTCCCTGGCTCTGGGCGGTCTGACCATCGGCGTCACTCCTTACGAAATGACCGCCGGATACGCCACCATCGCTAACATGGGTGTCTATGTGGAGCCGAAGCTTTACACGAAAGTCACGGATGCCGACGGCAATGTACTCCTGGACAACACAACCCCCACATCCAGACAGGTAATCAAGGAGACCACTGCCTATCTGCTCACCGATGCCATGGTGGACGTAGTGAAGAGAGGCGGTACAGGAGCGAGATGTAATTTCAGCTCCAGCATGGCCATTGCGGGAAAAACCGGAACCTCCTCGGATTACCACGATGTATGGTTCTGCGGTTATACGCCTTATTATACCGCTTCCGTCTGGGCGGGCTACGATAACAATGTGGATATGAGCACCTCCAAGGCGAATGACGAATCCGCCGTGGCCAAGACACTCTGGCGCGCCATCATGCAGCGTGTCCATGAAAACCTTCCTCCGGAACCCTTCGCCAGACCGGCCGAAGGTATCATACAGGTGGATATCTGTACGCAGTCCGGCCAGTTGCCTGTTCCCGGCCTGTGCGACGGCTGTGTGAAATCAGAGCTTTTCGCGGAGGGCACGGAGCCTACCGAAACCTGTACCATACATTATCAGGGTGATGTCTGTTCCTACGACGGCATTCCCGCAAGCCCGGAATGTCCTTTTAAAAATTATGCCATAGCGACCTTCCCTCTGGCGGAGGATCCCGCGCTGGTCAGCGGATCAACCACCATTATAGAGAATCCCGACGGCACACAGACTGTCAACGCCCCGAACCGTACCTCCGAGCGCTGTCAGCATAACGCCTCTTTCTTCGCAAACCCCGACTGGGAGACAGTCCTGAACGGACAGCGGTGGGAGTTGGAACAGAGAGGATGGTCCGACGGAAGCAACGATGACGACGATGATTGGGAAGACGACGAATGATCTGCATAACATAAGTAATTGTAGGAAGCAATTTCCTATAAATTGGAAAGGGTGGCGTCTGTACGACGTCACCCTTTCCGTTTTCGGTTCTTTCCCGTTTTCGATTGTTCACCGGCTTTGCCTTTTACCATTTTGACCCTTTACCACTTACAGTCCTTTGATATCATTGATCTTCTGTTGCAGTTCATCTACACCATGTCTGGCATTTTTAATGGCTCCGCACTGCTTCGCAAAGGTTTCCTCCTCCATATCGCCGTACAGTTCATAATACAGCTTGCCAATCTCCAGATAATTCTTTTTGATCACCTCCTCGCAGGTGGCGATCTGACTTCTTAAGTTCGCGATCTCAGCGATCTCTTTCGCCTTGTCCACCGCTTCCTGTCCTTTTGTGGTAATCGTATCTCCGATCTTTTCAAATAAATCCATATTTTCCTCTTTTCTGCGCTGCTCAACAGGGCGTGTGAGCACCCCTCTTTGTGGCATAGGCGACTTTGTGGCAGGCAGCGCCGTTTTTTTCAGTATAACGCAAATAGTAAGGTAAGTAAAGACAGAAAAGATGGAAATGGATGGAGTTTGTGTCAACTATTGGATTGCACAATACGCCATAAATATGATATACTACTTAAGGAACTTTTAGACCATATGAACGAGGTGATTTTGATGCAGCCGGTATATACGACACTGAAAGTCAATAACGAAATTGAACTCTGTGAGATCACAGATATGGAGTGCAAACAGCTTATTGAAAGGGAACTTTTGAAAGACCGCATTTCTTATTATATCCGCTGGCAGAAGCCTTCTCTTTTCAACAGAAAGAAAAACACCTGCATTATCTGCGTCAACGACAGCGCAAAGGACATCGCTGAGGATGTGGTCAGGAATATCTGCGATGAAAAGGGATACTCCGTCAAATTCCTTATGCGCAGGGCCCAGAACCAGTTTCTTTAATTCTAATGTTCCGTTCAAAATACTACATCATAATTGCACAACAATCATGATGCGCTACGCACAAGAATCCAATATTGACAAAAGCAAGGTGGAAACGATCAGATGAAAAAAGAATTTAGAGAGGGAATGCGGGACGGTATTCCCATTGGACTGGGATACCTCGCCGTATCCTTTTCTCTGGGTGTGGCTGCCAGAAGCGCGGGGCTCACCGCCTTTCAAGGTTTTATGGCCAGCCTGCTGAACAATGCGTCCGCAGGCGAATATGCTGGTTTTACCGTCATAGCTGCCAATGCCTCTTATCTGGAGATGGTGTTGATGACGCTTATCGCTAACGCTCGCTATTTATTGATGAGCTGTGCCCTGAGTCAGAAATTTGCGCCCGATGCATCTTTAGGACATCGTCTGCTGGTGGGATATGATGTGACAGACGAGATCTTCGGCATTACCATTTCCAGGCCGGGGGTTCTGAATCCCTATTATACATACGGCGCTATCTTGGTGGCCGCTCCCTGCTGGGCCTGCGGCACTGCCATGGGCGTAACCGCAGGCAATCTGCTCCCCCTGAGGGTGGTCAGCGCGCTCAGTGTGGCTCTGTTCGGTATGTTCCTCGCAGTGATCATTCCTCCTTCCAGAAAGAACCGCATTGTAGCCATATTTGTGTTGGTCAGCTTCCTTGCCAGTTTTGCCGCCGCCAACCTGCCTTACCTCTCGCGGCTCTCCGGCGGCACCAGGACCATTATTCTGACAGTCCTCATCTCAGCGGCTGCCGCGGCCCTGTTTCCCGTGAAGGATGAAAAGGAGGCTGATGATTAATATGACACATGATATTTATATTTACATCGGGATCATGGCAGCTGTCACTTACGTAATCCGCGTACTGCCCCTGACTTTGATCCGGAAGCAGATCAAAAACCGTTTCCTCCGCTCTTTTCTGTACTATGTGCCCTATGTGACGCTGGCGGTAATGACCTTTCCCGCCATCCTGGAGACAACCCAGTCTCCCCTTGCAGGAGCCGCCGCCCTGATCATAGGTATCATCGCAGCATGGTGCGGGGCAGGGCTTTTTCCGGTGTCCGTGATCTGCTGTGTGACCGTCTTCGTTCTGGAACTGTTTTTATGACATTCCAGAAACAGGTAATTACGATGAGATGATCCAGAACAGTCTCGTCAATATTCACCCCGATTACCAGTCGGATTTCCTTCGTCTCTTTTCCAGGGAAAGGCTTCTGGAGGCCTATGCCAGGGGCATCACCGACGTCTATGCGGAACGCTGCCAAAAGGGTTGTGACTCAGACTACCAGTGGGTATCCACTCATGTCATACACACCACAAACCAGAACGGCGATATCTGCCAGATCTGTATTAACCGGATCATGAACGATGTGAATCAGATCAATATGGTAGAGAGACATATGTAATCGCAAAACCCTTAGGAGGCTTAAAAATAACCTGTTATTTTGCTTGCCTGAATCGCAAAATACACAGGTTATTTCTTTTAGGTTCCTTACAGTTTTGCAATATCCACCAGTGTCAGCTGGTTACTGGCATTTTCCAGGCTGGTGACCAGCGCCCTTGCCGTGTCCAGGGCAGTGATGCAGTTGATCCCTGTCTCAATGGAGGTTCGGCGGATCAGGAAACCGTCGCGGCTCTTATCACGTCCCTGGGTGGGCGTATCAATCACAAGGTCTATCCTATGTCCCAGGATCAGGTCCATGACAGTGGGCGACTCCTGGGATATTTTATTGACCTTTCTCGCCTTTACCCCCGCTTCATTTAAAGCCGCAGCCGTGCTCCTGGTGGCATAAATGGTATACCCCAGCTTCTCAAAGCGGCGCCCGATCTCGATTGCCTCTCCCTTATCAGCATCCTTCACCGTAATGATCATGTTCTTATACTTAGGCAGGTTCACCCCGGCTCCCAGGAATGCCTTATACAGGGCCTCGTGATATTCCTTCGCGATGCCCAGGCACTCGCCAGTGGACTTCATCTCCGGTCCCAGGCTGACCTCCGCCCCCCGGATCTTCTCGAAGGAGAACACCGGCATCTTAATTGCATAATACGCCGCCTCCGGCTGCAGACCCGGCTCATAGCCCAGCTCCCGGATCGTCTTGCCAAGGATCACCTCCGTGGCAAGATCCACAATGGGAATACCGGTCACTTTGCTGATATAGGGCACGGTGCGGGAGGAGCGGGGATTTACCTCGATCACATATACATCCTCGCCGATGGCGATAAACTGGATATTGATCAGCCCCTTCACATGCAGAGCCTTTGCCAGCCTTCTGGTATATTCGGCGATCTTATCCTTAACCAGCTTACCGATGGTAGGCGCAGGATAGACGGAAATACTGTCCCCGGAGTGGACGCCCGTCCTCTCAATATGCTCCATGATGCCGGGAATCAGGATATCCGTACCGTCACAGACGGCATCCACCTCTATCTCCTTGCCCTGTAAATACTTGTCCACCAGGATCGGATGATCCTGGGCGATGCGGTTGATGATCTCCATAAATTCCTCAATCTCCGCATCGGAAAGGGCGATCTGCATCCCCTGTCCGCCCAGCACATAGGAGGGACGCACCAGCACCGGATAACCCAGACGGTTCGCCACCGCCTTTGCCTCCTCCGCGGTATATACCGTTCCCCCTGCGGCCCTGGGGATCTTCGTCTCCTCCAGGATCCTGTCAAAGAGTTCCCTGTCCTCCGCGGCATCCACATCCTCCGCTTTTGTCCCTAAAATGGGCACACCCATCTTCATCAGGCTTTCTGTCAGCTTGATGGCAGTCTGTCCGCCAAACTGCACCACCGCGCCGTCAGGATGCTCGATATTGACCACAGCCTCCACATCCTCCGCCGTCAGCGGTTCGAAATACAGCTTGTCCGCTATATCAAAGTCCGTGCTTACGGTCTCCGGATTATTGTTAATAATGATCGTTTCATAGCCCGCTCTGGAAAAGGCCCATGTGGCATGGACAGAGCAATAGTCAAACTCGATCCCCTGTCCGATCCGGATCGGTCCGGATCCCAGCACCAACACCTTTTTACGGCTGTCCGCCATATTCTCCTGTACATCTGCCGCAAAACCAGGGCAAGATACAGGACTTTCCGGCGCTTCTCCCTCTGGTGAAACGTCGTTAGAAACTCTTCCCGCACTGGCATGCGCATTAGAATTTCTTTCCGCACTTTCACACTCTCCCCCGTAGACAGAATAATAATAGGGCGTCGAAGCCGCAAATTCCGCCGCACAGGTATCCACCATCTTATAGACAGCCCTGATGCCGTTATCACAGCGCATATTCTTAATTTCTTCTTCCGTCTTCCCCGTCAGCCCTGCGATCACACTGTCCGGGAATTCCATCCGTTTGGCCTCCCTTAACAGTTCCACCGTGAGAGGTTCCTTTCGCAGCGCCTGCTCCATCTCCACCAGGATGGCTATCTTGTCAATAAACCAGGAATCTATCATGGTGATCCCATGAATGGTAACGTAATCAATGTCTTTTCTCAAGGCCTCCGCGATCACCCAGATCCGCTGGTCATCCACCACCGCCAGGCGCTCCTTCAGTTCCTCCGCGGACAGCGCGCTGAAATCATAGCTTAAAAGGCTGTCCACATGCTGTTCCAGGGAGCGGATGGCCTTCATCAGCGCACCCTCGAAATTATCACAGATGCTCATAACCTCTCCGGTGGCTTTCATCTGGGTCGTCAGGGTTCTCTTTGCCGTGATAAATTTATCAAAGGGCAGCCTCGGAATCTTGACCACACAGTAATCCAGCGCA
Organism: uncultured Lachnospiraceae bacterium; assembly: GCA_947385725.1. Lineage (GTDB taxonomy): Bacteria > Bacillota > Clostridia > Lachnospirales > Lachnospiraceae > Acetatifactor. The sequence continues at coordinate 15,475 of CANDMD010000016.1, forward strand.
GGTTCAAAAGAAGCGTAAGTCTTCTTCGTAATGGCGTTTTTGATCTCATCCAGGGTATATCCCAGGGCGATCTTCGCCGCCACCTTTGCGATGGGATAGCCTGTGGCCTTGGAGGCCAGCGCCGAGGAACGGCTCACACGGGGATTCACCTCGATCACACAATACTCGAAGCTGGTAGGATGCAGTGCAAACTGTACGTTACAGCCGCCGGTGATCTTCAGTTCACTGATGATCTTCAGGGCGGAGGTGCGCAGCATCTGGTATTCCTTATCACTCAGGGTCTGGGACGGCGCAACCACAATGCTGTCGCCGGTATGCACCCCCACAGGATCGATATTTTCCATATTACATACGGTAATGCAGTTGCCCGCGCTGTCCCGCATCACCTCATACTCGATCTCCTTCCAGCCTGCGATACAGCGTTCCACCAATACCTGACCCACACGGGACAGGCGCAGGCCGTTCTCCAGGATTTCCTCCAGTTCCTCCTGGTTGTGGGCAATACCGCCGCCGGAGCCTCCCAGCGTATAAGCGGGACGCAGCACCACCGGATATCCGATGGAATTGGTAAAATCAATGCCCTCCTGCACATTTTCCACCACTTTGGATGCCGCACAGGGCTCCCCGATGCGTTCCATCAGATCCTTGAATTCCTGTCGGCCTTCCGCATTGCGGATGGTAGCCGCCGTGGTTCCCAGCAGCGTCACCCCATGGGAAGCCAGAAAACCGGACTCCTCCAGTTCCATGCCCAGGTTCAGCCCCGCCTGTCCCCCCAGCGTGGGCAGAATACTGTCCGGCTTTTCCTTTTCAATGATCTGTTCCAGGACCTTTACGGTGAGGGGCTCAATATATACTTTATCCGCGATATCCCTGTCTGTCATGATGGTGGCAGGATTGGAGTTCACCAGGATGACCTCCACTCCCTCCTCCTTCAGGGATCGGCACGCCTGTGTGCCTGCATAGTCGAACTCCGCGGCCTGCCCGATGACAATGGGACCGGAACCGATTACCATAACACGTTTTACATTCGGATTCTTAGGCATTTTCGCTCCCTCCTTTTTTCATGTCCTTATCTGATTCTGTATCTTTATCTGATTCTATGTCTTTATCTGCTTTTATGTCTTTATCTGCTTTTATATCTTTATCTGTCTCTGTATCTTTATCTGTCTTTATCTCCTTATGCTTTTTCATAAGCTCAATAAATCTGTCAAACAGGTATCCCGAATCCTGGGGGCCGCAGCACGCCTCGGGGTGAAACTGTACCGTGAATATATCCTTCCCGGTGTAGGAAAGCCCCTCGTTTGTGCCGTCATTTACATTGATGAAGGCAGGCACCGCCACACCCGGATCCAGCCTGTCCGTATCCACCACATAGCCATGATTCTGGGAAGAAATATAGACCCGCCCCGTCTCCAGATCCTTCACAGGATGATTGCCGCCCCTGTGCCCGTATTTCATCTTATACGTATCCGCACCATTGGCAAGGGCCATCAGCTGATGCCCCAGGCAGATCGCAAAGATTGGGATATCCGTGCGGTACAGCTTTTTGATTTCCTCAATAATGGAAGTACATTCCTTGGGATCCCCCGGCCCGTTGCTGAGCATAATGCCGTCCGGCCCTGCGGCAATGATCTCTTCCGCCGCAGTCCATGCGGGATAGACCGTGACCTCACACCCCCTGGAGGTCAGGGACCGGGCAATATTGCTTTTGGCGCCAAAGTCCATCAGCGCCACCTTCAGGCCTGCGCCGTTCAATTCCCTCACCAGGGCAGGCCTGGGCTCTCTCTTCCCCCGCTCATACGCCTCCCTGTCAAACCGGGCCGCGCCGGAAAGGGGGCCGTTCTGGGACAGGGCGGTGACAGCCTGCAACGCATACTTCTCCTGACAGGAAACCTTCTCCACCACCTTTCCTGTGGTATATTCCTTCAGTCTGGGCTGTATTTCCTCAAACCTGTAATTTGCGTCGGTAGTGATCATACCGTTCATGGTGCCCTTCTCACGAAGGATCTTGACCAGCGCCCTGGTATCAATACCGGCAATCCCAGGTATCTCATTTTCTTCCAGGAACTGCTGAATTGTAAGATCATTTCTAAAATTGCTGGGAATACGGGAGAGCTCCCTTACAATGAAGCCGTCAGGCCAGGCTTTGAAAGATTCCATATCATCTCTACAGATACCGTAATTGCCAATCAGGGGATAGGTCATACACACTGCCTGTCCCGCGTATGAGGGATCGGTCAGCACTTCGAGATACCCTGCCATGGAAGTGTTAAATACAATTTCACTGATGATCTCCTTTTGGGCACCTATGTGCGTCCCCTGGAACACAGTGCCGTCCTCCAAAATCAAAAACGCCTTCATACTCTTCTCCTCCCGTCAATTGCCGTAAACGGCAATTTTTGCCACTTGTGGCCATCTTTCAGCTGAGACAATATTTCCATGTATGCCAATTCCTGCCACCTGAGACAGCCTGCTCCGTCTCTTGTTTTACACTTTTCGTTCCATTTTACCACAAAAGAAATAGACGGGCAATAACAAATCCCGCCTATTCCAGATTTAACGTAACAGTTCAGCCTTCGGCCAAACTGTTACGATGATGCACACAAAATGAGTTTTCAACTCATTTCGGTGCCTGCAATTATTGACTTCGCGGTGCCGCATGGCTGAACTGTTACGATTTAACTCTTTCGATTTTTTCGCTGAATTTCACAAACGGATCCGTTCCGGACATAAGGAACCGTCAACGAATCACCTCATAACGCAGCCTGAGATATGAATTCTCCAAAACTACACATTCCTGCAGTTTCAACACACCTAATTTTGATAACTCGCTTTCTGACAACAAGGATTTTCCATCAACTAAAGTGGAAGTATCTTTACCTCCAATTAATACAGGCGCTACGACAATATCAATATAATCTATCAGCTTTTCTCGAAGAAACATTCCGTTTAATGTACCGCCGGATTGTATCGTTATCCTCTCACAGCCATATTCTGATTTGAGTTTTGTAAGAGCATCTTTCAGCGACAGTTCATCTTGATATATGATACGGAGATTATCAATTCCCATTTCAAATGCCGGATGTTTCTCATTAGACGTAACCAGCACAAACTGTTTTGATAAAGCACACAAATAGCGTATGCCATGTTCCGTCAAATGTCTATTATCAATTACCACAAAAGAGACAGGTGTTTTATCTGGAATGTCGGCTGTATTAATACCGATTTTAGCCTGCACCCTTCCGGAATTAAGCGACCACAAATCCGTTGTCTGCTCTATTTCATAATATTGATGTAATCCTTCTTTCACTCCTGCAATTTTAGGAAAGTCTTTATCCACATCCAAATCATCTGACGCGCCAGTACTGATTTTGCCATCAACAGACATCAGCATAAATAATGTTGTAACAGGTCTGTCCATTTTATTCCTCCAATTCCCGTACTCCAAAAAGGGGATTCATTTTTCTGTGTAATGATACCGACATGCCAGAATAGATACATTACTTTCATCTATCCTGTAGATCAGGCGGTCTTTGTCATTGATTCTTCTACTCCAATATCCGGACAAGCTTCCGCTTAAGGGTTCTGGTCTACCTATCCCCTTACTGCACTGGTGAAACGTATATGGCTGGCGTTATGTCAGATTACCCGGAACTTTTGACTGTTAAGCCGTATAAACACCAGGATCCCGCCCTGCGGAATCCTGGTGCATCATTGCGGTCATTCCTGAGTGATCCGCACCCGCGGTTCACGCCATCGCTGCATTGGTGTCAGTCAGCGATGCACATGGAGCAGACACTATTCTTCCTTACCGAACATCAGCTGCCGGTACCAGTACAGGGATTTCATATAGCAGTCATTGACCGCGGAAACCTCCACGTCTGCCAGCAGCAGCAGTCTTGTAACCTCCTGCCAGTTGGCATTCTCATACTGCCGGATCAGCTCCATCACATTGGCCAGGGGACCCTCTCCCCGGGTCAAAGCGGTGCTCACCTCACCGGTCATCTTAACCTTTTCCAGGGCTTCCTCCATTGATGTCTCCAAAATAACATCCAGCACGGAAACCAGCCCCATCAGGAACAATTCCTCCTGCTTCACGGCCATATTAAAGGGGATTGCCAGATACTCCGCGAACTTTGCACGCAAAAGGGAAAGCCTGGTGATCTCACTGGGCTTGTCAGCATACATTTCCTTGACCACAGCCGTGTTGATCCACTGTCTCAGCTCCTTCTGTCCCAGCATGGCTGCAGCATGACGGATGGTGGTAATTCCGGAATTGACCGTCATGCGGTTTACCATCTGCAGCAGGGAGATCGTCAGCGCGGGATCCCGTCCGATCACATCAGCCGCCTCCGCCAGATCAAAATTCGGGCTGTTGACAGAGTTCATCAACGCGATATAGTTTACCTTCAACGGGGAGATCTCCGTGTTGCCCCTTGTCACCGGCATACGGTAAAACTCGCCCTCATACAGCTGATATCCGCCGGACGCCTTAAGCTTTTCAAAGGTGTCCATATCGCTGATGTTGCCCGCCACCAGCTTGATATTCGGGTAAAGCTTCCCAAAGTAAATCTTAGCCTTGTCAATGGCGATCTTACGGTTATTCAGAAGCACGTAATCCATCAGCCTGAATACTTCGCTGTAATTCTCAAAGTCCGCCACCGCCAGCTTGCGGATCGCCAGTTTGTACCCCTTATCCTTCAGTTCCCGCAGACGCTTTACATACACCTCCACAGGCGGAATTGTGTTGTCGATCAGAATGACGATCCGATCATGGGGTGCGCTGCACTGCTCCTCCATATCCGTGAAGATTGAAATATTGGTCACGGAAACAAAGATCTCGCTGTCCTCGGAAATGGTCTCGATTCCCATCTTTTCGATCATCTCCAGGCCGTAGACAGCGGCAGCCCCGTCATTCTGCATGGTTCCCTGCATCATGGGATCCAGAAAGAAATTGTCCCTCTGGGTGAAAATCGAATAGGCGCGCACAGCCATATCCTCGTCAAAAAGCGGCACCAAAGCCAGTAACATAATAATCTCCCCTTTCTTATTCCGGTTTTGCAGCTGTCCTCCCACTGTCCGGACAATCACTGTCTTATACCGGATTTATGACTGATTTATTGAAAATATGCCACACCGGATTCAAAGATCCTGATGTCCTGTTCCCCGTAGATATTTATGGCCACAGCCGAATCACGCCTTTCCGAGTGCGCCATCTTGCCCAGACATCTTCCGTCGGGGGAGGTGATCCCCTCTATCGCGCAATAGGATCCGTTGATGTTGTACTCTTCGTCCATGGAGGTATTTCCCCCCTGGTCACAGTACTGTGTGGCCACCTGGCCGTTGGCAAACAGCTTATCCAGCCACTCCTTCGGCGCCACGAAACGCCCCTCGCCGTGAGATGCGGGGTTGCAGTATACCTTCCCCAGCCCGGCCTCCTGTAACCATGGCGATTTGTTGGAAACTACCTTTGTGTAGACCATCTTGGAGATATGTCTGTTGATGGTGTTAAAGGTCAGCGTGGGTGAATTTTCATTCTGTCCCCAGATCTCGCCGAGAGGCACCAGCCCCAGCTTGATCAGCGCCTGGAATCCGTTGCAGATTCCCAGCGCCAGACCGTCCCTTTCATGCAGAAGCTTCATGACCGCTTCCTTCAGCTTCTCATTCTGAAACGCTGTGGCAAAGAACTTGGCGCTTCCGTCGGGCTCGTCGCCTGCGGAAAATCCGCCGGGGAACATAATGATCTGCGCCTGGGCGATGGCTTTCTCAAACTCCTCCACGGAAGCCCTGATATCCGCCTCATTCAGATTCCGGAATACCCTGGTCACCACACTCGCACCGGCCCGCTCAAAGGCCTTACCGCTGTCGTACTCACAGTTTGTCCCCGGAAAGACAGGAATGAACACCGTAGGTTTCGCCACTTTGTTCCTGCAGACATAGACACTGTCTGCCTGATACAGCCTGCTCTCCACAGGGGCGGTATCCCTGGCCGCCCTGGTGGGAAATACCTTCTCCAGCCTGGAAGTCCAGGAAGCGAGAGCCTCCTCCAGGGTAATCCGCACATCCCCATACACGAATGCAGGTTCCTCTGCCACCGTACCGATCACTTTTACATTATGCTCTGAAGACGTCAATACGGAAAGCTTCTCAGGAACCACCTCCACCAGGATATCACCCAGCGCGTTCTCGAAGAGTGCGTCTACGGAAACCCCATCCCTGATTTCCACGCCCAGCTGATTGCCGAAGGCCATTTTGGACAACGCTGCCGCCGTACCCCTGGCATCCAGCGCATAAGCGGATACCACCATCTTCTCCCGGATCAGATGGCTGATAAAGCGGTACAGCTCCGCAACGTCCTCATACATGGGAATGTCAAAATCATCTTTTTCCATCTTAAAGCGTACCAGGATGTTCCCCGGCTTTTTCAATTCAGGGGTGATGATATCGCCCGCTTTCGCAATATCCACCGCAAAGGAAACCAGGGTAGGCGGAACGTCGATGTCATTGAAGGTTCCGGACATGCTGTCCTTGCCGCCGATAGACGGCAGCCCGAAGCCCATCTGGGCGTCATAGGCTCCCAGCAGCGCCGCGAAGGGCTGGCTCCAACGGCTGGGGTCACCGGTCATCCTGCGGAAATATTCCTGGAAGGTAAACCGTATCTTCTCAAAGTCTCCGCCGGAGGCCACGATCTTCGCCATGGACTCCGTCACTGCATAGACCGCACCGTGATAAGGGCTCCAGGAGGAGAGGCAGGGGTCAAAGCCGTAGCTCATCATGGTCACGGTATCCGTCCTCCCCCGGAGCACAGGCAGCTTGGCCACCATGGTCTGTGTCTCTGTCAGCTGGTACTTTCCGCCGTAAGGCATGAAGACGCTTCCCGCGCCGATGGAGGCGTCGAACATCTCCACAAGCCCTTTCTGTGAGCACACATTCAGGTCGTTCAGCAGCGTCAGCCAGGCCTCTTTTACTTTTCCTGCCTCCAGCTTCCCGCCCACCGCAGGCACCGCATACTGTTCAAAGTAATTCTCTTTCTCGTCGGGAATGTCCACCTTCACGGTTGTTTCCTGATGGGCGCCGTTGGTGTCCAGAAATACCCTCTTCAGGTTCACAATGGTCTTTCCCCTCCAGTTCAGGATCAGGCGCGGCTCCTCTGTGACGACTGCCACCGCTACCGCCTCCAGATTCTCCTCTCCGGCATATCCTAAAAATTTCTCCACATCTTTCGGATCCACCACCACTGCCATTCGTTCCTGGGACTCGGAGATGGCCAGTTCCGTACCGTCCAGTCCTGCATACTTTTTAGGCACTTTGTCCAGATCCACGATAAGGCCGTCCGCCAGTTCCCCGATTGCCACAGACACGCCGCCTGCGCCGAAATCGTTACACTTTTTGATGATGCGGCTTACTTCCTCACGGCGGAATAATCTTTGGATCTTCCGCTCTGTAGGGGCATTGCCCTTCTGCACTTCCGCGCCGCAGGTCTCAATGGACTGCTCCGTATGTACCTTGGAGGAGCCGGTTGCGCCGCCGCAGCCGTCACGTCCGGTGCGTCCTCCCAGCAGGATGATGATATCTCCCGGATCGGAGGTCTCACGGATCACATTCTTTCTGGGGGCTGCCCCCATGACCGCGCCGATCTCCATCCTCTTTGCCACGTAATCGGGGTGATAGATCTCCTTCACAAAGCCGGTGGCAAGGCCGATCTGGTTTCCGTAGGAGGAATAGCCGCTGGCCGCACCCCGCACCAGCTTCTTCTGGGAAAGCTTTCCCTTTAAAGTATCCGCCACAGGCACCGTGGGATCCGCCGCACCCGTGACGCGCATTGCCTGATATACATAGCCCCTGCCGGAGAGGGGATCCCGGATGGCGCCGCCCAGACAGGTAGCCGCGCCGCCGAAAGGCTCTATCTCGGTAGGATGGTTGTGGGTCTCATTCTTAAAGAACACCAGCCACTCCTCTGTTTCCCTGTGGTCGCCGTAGTCCATCTCCACAGGCACCACCACGGAGCAGGCGTTGATCTCGTCGGATTCCTCCATGTCCGAAAGCTTTCCGTCCTTTTTCAATTTCCGCATGGCCATCAGTGCCAGATCCATCAGGCATACAAATTTATCCTTCCTGCCCGCGAAAATCTCTTCCCTGGTGTCCAGGTAACTCTGGTAGGTGGTCTCAATGGGTGAACGGTAATAGCCCTCCCCGAACTCCACCTCCGTCAGTTCCGTAGAAAAAGTAGTATGCCGGCAGTGGTCGGACCAGTAGGTATCCAGCACCCGTATCTCCGTCATGGAAGGATCCCTCTTCTCGTCCTCCCTGAAATACTTCTGAATATGTAAAAAGTCCTTAAATGTCATGGCCAGGGAGAGGGAATCATAAAGTGCCAAAAGATCTTTCTCCTCCATCCGTGCAAAGCCGTCCAGGATCTTCACGTCAGCAGGATCCTCAAAGGCCGTGATCAGCGTCTCCGGCTTCTCCATCCCTGTCTCCCTGGAGTCCACGGGGTTGATACAGTATGCCTTAATCCGGTCAAATTCCTCCTCCGTAATATTCCCCAGGATCATATAGGTGACTGCCGTCCTGATCACCGGCTCCTCCGATTCCTTCAGGAACTGCACACACTGCACGGCGGAATCCGCTCTCTGGTCGAACTGGCCGGGCAGAAATTCCACGGAAAACACCCTGCCGTCCGCCGGTATCTCGATGCCCTCCTCATACAGGTCGTCCACGGGAGGCTCGGAAAAAACGGTTCTGCACGCTTTGGCAAACACCTCGTCGGAGATGTTCTCCACGTCATAGCGGATAAATACCCGCACCCCCTTCACGTTGATCCCCAGATAATTTTTCAGTTCCTCATGTAACTCCTTCGCCTTTACTGCAAAAGGCTCCTTTTTCTCCACATAAATGCGTCTTACGTTTCCCATATTCCTCCTCCAGGCATTGATTTGTTTCTGTTAATATATTTTTCTTCTCAAACTTTCCGTTATGCCGTCAACGGCGGCACAAACAATCAATGAGAAGAACGCTGCCTTAGCGTTCTTCAGTGTAAGAAAGGCGCTGCTCCTGCGCCGTAGAAAATCTTCGCGAAGCGGCCTCTGCCGCAAGCGATTAGATTTTCTTCTCACACTTATTCTACATCAAGGGATCTCAATATGTAAGAGATCTCCCTGTCCACAGTGTCCGCCGTAATGCCTATGGTCTGGGCGGAAATTTTCAGTCCTTCCAGCACAAACATGATGTTCCGCGCCGTTCCCTTACAATCCTCACAGTAAAACTCCCCGCTGTCCACCCCTGTCTCTATGAGTTTTTCTATGATCTTCACCGCGGAATCAAACTGCTTGCGCAGTACATTATCCTTTCTGACCGGCTGATTCTCAAAATAAAATTCATAGATCGCCTGGGTCAGGGTATCCTTCTTCCGGAGGAGTTCCTTCTTCTGCTCCTGCAAAAACAGAATCAGGATATCCGCCGCTGTGGCATCCTCCGTGATACTGTCAGAGAACACGTCATCCGTCTCCTCGCTCTCCATCTTCAGCACTTCCAGAAAAATCTGGCTTGTGCTCTCAAAATAAAGGTACAAACCTCCGCGGCTGATCTCACACGCCTCCACAATATCCTTCATGGTAACCCGCTTAAAGCCCTTCTCAACGAACACTCTCCTGGCAGTCTCCAAAATATATCGTTTCTTCTGTATTGATTTCTCGCCCATACATCCTCACAATCCGCCGCCAAGCAGCCGCTTCTCCTATCCCTTGTCCCTGGACTTGTCCCAGAATTCGATGATCTCACGCATCTGCTTCAGTACCAGGTAGAAGATCTTCTCCTGAACCCCCTGGCTCCACAGCATACTCTTGGTTCTGCCTCCCAGCACGTATTTGGACAGAATCCCTCTCAGAAGATCCCATTCCCTGACTCCTGCGCGCTGAATGACTTTCCGTTCATCATCATGGGTTTTGATGCGGTTTCTGGTATAAACATAAGGATAGTTTCGATCCATCAACTTTGAATTGGACGCTTCTTTGATGAAGTTCATGAGATTGGCGTCATACACCGGTATCGCAATGCTCTGTTCGTTGATCTCCGAGCCTTTATAAAAGGAATTGCCCGCCTGCCCGGCGTTTTTCTCAAACCATGGCAGATATTTCACCAGAGGGGCTGCCATCTCCTTGTATTCCTCCATAAGCTGCTGCATATACTCCCGATTCTCTTCCATCTTTATGTAAACCATACCTTTCTATATATTTCTCATTGTCACAGTTCACGAAACGCCATTCGCAAAATCGTGCCTACGGCACTCCCCGCCGCTGTCGCGACTCCTTTTGCTCATGAACCGGCGTTCCTTTCGTCAGTCTGTCAACTCAAATTTTCATGCAAGCATGAAATTTGAGCCTAAACAGACTGACGTGTGAACTCAGTTCACGAAACGCCATTCGCAAAATCGTGCCTACGGCACTCCCCGCCGCTGTCGCGACTCCTTTTGCTCATGAACCGGCGTTCCTTTCGTCAGTCTGTCAACTCAAATTTTCATGCAAGCATGAAATTTGAGCCTAAACAGACTGACGTGTGAACTGTAACGCAAAAACTGACACAGATGTATTTTTATTTTATCACATTTTTATTAAAAGTACAGTAGAAAATTACACCCTGTTTGTTGTATAATGAATTCAGACAATAGAAAAAGCCGCACTGCGGCAGAAATGAGATTAAAGATATGGCGGGTAGTATTTTAGAAAAAGGTAAAGTGATTTATGCAAGCGGGCAGCCTGTAACCGCTCTGCACATCATCACTAAGGGGAAAGTACAGGCAACCTATCCCGGCGGCGTTTATACGCTGGCCGAGGGAGATGTGATCGGCATATGTGAAATATGTTCCGAGGTGCATTTTGTGGATTACGTGACATTGGAGGATATCACCATTATGACATATCCTCTGAACAACATCGATGCGCTGGAAAAAGTGCTGCGCTCCCACGCGGCGATGGCAAAGCTGATCCTGCTGTCCCTGTTCCGGCAGCTGAATAAGGTGATGGGACAGATCATTCCTGCGGAGGCGGTCTGTGACAATCTCCACCAGGATCTGCTCAACGACTATGACCTCTGTACGACACTCTGTAACCGGTACCGCATACAGCCGCCGACGTTCAATCTGTCGGATGTGAATGCCTATCCCGGTGCTGAGACGCCCGACACCTGGCTGGGAGACTACTATCTGGGGCTGCAACATGCATACGCCGGAGACGCCAGCCGCTATCTGTGTCAGGAGATCGGCCTGGCCATGGGCATCCTGCTCAGGGGGAGCCAGGATTTCCGGCAGATCTATGCAAGCCTGGAGGAGCAATATCAATATCGCAGCCAGATCGCCTCTTTCTATTTTAATGAATCCCGGGAAGATCTGTTTGAAATGCTGACTTCCATGTATCTCCGGCTCGGCCAGAACAGTGAAGACGCAGACAGTCTCTACGCTGCGATCACGCGGATCATGGATAAATTTGAGAAGGATTCTTCCGTAAACAGGGAAGTGGCAGTTCCCAGGATGCAAAGCTTCCGGGAAAGCATCTCCGCAGCGGCAGACGCCGTCCCTACAGAGACAGGAGCGACTTCCTCCGCGGAAAATTCTGCTGTCCCGTCGGAACTCTCCGGCTCCCTCACCACCATTCTGGGTTTTGCCGGCCTGGATCTGGAGATCGGCCCCTCCTTCCGCAAGCATGTGATCGCTTACAGGGCACTGGAAGATAAGAATTCCACGGAAGAGGAAGCCGGCAGGCTGCGCAGACAGCTTACCACTGAATTTAACGCGCTGTACGCCGCTGTATTTGAGAGATCCCTGCAGACTGATGTCATCCCTGTTCCGGTGCGTATGTTCCTGTACTTCGGCTATGTGGACGAGGAGCTGGCCGGAGCCGCCAACTGTACTATTCTCTACAATCTGGCAAACAATATGGGGGATTGCTCCGAATTCGGCGTATTTACCTTTTACGACTGGCTGCGCGCCATCTATGACGGCCGCAAGAACCCCAGCCGCAATGAGTTTGATGAAGATTTCTTTGACAATATCAACAAGCAGAAGGCCACGGGAAAGCTCACCGAGGCACAGGCAACTGCCATGAAGAACGACGCCCTGCTGAAGGTCAGGTTTGAAATGGAGAATCTGTTTGTGTCCGCCAACAAGATCACCTCCGGACGCATCACCACCTTCTGCCCTCTCTTTGCCGCGGACAATGTGATGAAGGATCTGAAGGAATCCTATGTGACGGTAAGCCAGATCAGTAAGACCCTGGAAATGATAAAGAGCGTGGATTACTCCGTATTTTACCGTGAAAGCCTTGATCTTGACAACGCAGCCATCATGGGCAAGGAGATGATCCATCTGGAATTCCTGCCCGATGTGATCCTGCTGCCCAATGTAGGCGTCAGGGGTGTGATGTGGCAGGAAATTGAGGGCAAAAAGCGCAATTCCCCTGCGCGCATGCTTTTCTCCATCTTCCACATGGAGGATATCAATGCCACCATGGTACGCCTTGCCGGCGAATTCCGCTGGGAGATGTGCAAACGTGTACAGGGCAGCCGCTGGAACGATGTGTCCGAACGCTCCCTGACCAGCGAATATTTCGATTATGTACAGTTCTACCGCAAAAACCATGAGCTGACCAATGAGGCAAAGGAGAAAATCAAGACCAGCCTGCAAAGGGCGAAGAACAGCTTTAAGGAAATGTTTGTGAGGGATTATGTCGTCTGGGTATTCTTCGAGGGCACAGGTTCCCCCAGACTGAACAAGGTGGCGCGGAAGATCCTGCT
>CANDMD010000017.1 GCA_947385725.1 uncultured Lachnospiraceae bacterium
TACACCCAACAGAACACTCTTTCCCTACACGACGCTCTTCCGATCTCCAACATTCGGGAGACGCTTTCCGCACTGTTAAATAAAGCATATGCACAGCTGGGCAACCTCACCCTGCGCCCCATGATCACCGGCTCCGGCGGGCTTACCCTGGCCAACCATCTGGGGGTTCCCTTTACCCAGGAGGTCATTGCCGTGGCGACCTCTCTGAAAGAACTGGCCCCCAAGACCGATGTGGCCATCGAACTGGGCGGCGAGGATGCCAAGATCATCTATTTTGAGGGAGGCAATGTGGAACAGCGGATGAACGGCATCTGCGCCGGAGGCACCGGTTCCTTTATCGATCAGATGGCTTCCCTGCTGCAGACGGATGCCGCCGGGCTCAACGAATATGCCAAAGACTACCAGTCCCTTTACGCCATTGCCGCCCGCTGCGGCGTGTTCGCGAAGACGGATATCCAGCCCCTGATCAACGAGGGCGCCACCAAGGAAGACCTCTCCGCCTCCATTTTCCAGGCGGTGGTCAACCAGACCATCTCGGGGCTGGCCTGCGGCAAGCCCATCCGGGGACATGTGGCGTTTTTAGGGGGGCCCCTGCACTTCCTTTCAGAGTTGAAGGCAGCTTTTATCCGCACGTTAAAACTGGACGGGGAACACGTCATTGATACCGACAACTCCCACCTCTTCGCGGCCATCGGCTCCGCCCTGAACGCAAAAGGGGATGTGGAATATTCCATGGAGGAAATGGCAGATAAGCTCTCTTCCGATATCCGGATGGAATTTGAGGTGGAACGCATGGAGCCCCTGTTTGCGGATCAGGCGGCCTATGACGAATTTACGGCACGCCACTCCAGGCATCACGTGGGCGCTTCCGCCCTCTCCGGGTATCAGGGCAATGCCTTTCTGGGGATCGATGCGGGATCCACCACCACCAAGATCGCACTGGTGGGGGAGGACGGTTCCCTGCTCTATTCCTTCTACAGCGGCAATGACGGCAGTCCCTTGAAGACTGCCATCCGCTCCCTGAAGGAAATCTATGAGCAGCTTCCCGGGGATGTGCACATCGTGCGCTCCTGCTCCACAGGCTACGGGGAAGCGCTGATGAAAGCCGCTTTCCTGCTGGACGACGGTGAGGTGGAGACGGTTGCGCACTATTACGCCGCTGCCTTTTTCAATCCCGACGTGGACTGCATCCTGGACATCGGCGGCCAGGATATGAAATGCATCAAGATCAAGAATGGCACTGTGGACAGCGTGCAGCTAAATGAAGCATGCTCTTCCGGCTGCGGCTCCTTCATCGAAACCTTTGCCAAATCCCTGAATTACAGCGTGCAGGATTTTGCGCAGACGGCTCTCTTCGCGGAGCATCCCATCGACCTGGGCACCCGCTGTACCGTGTTCATGAATTCCAAGGTGAAGCAGGCCCAGAAGGAGGGCGCAAGCGTGGCGGACATTTCCGCGGGGCTGGCCTACTCTGTGATCAAAAACGCACTGTTCAAGGTGATCAAGGTCTCCGATGCCTCGGAGCTTGGCAGGAATATCGTGGTACAGGGAGGCACCTTTTATAATGACGCCGTTCTCAGAAGCTTTGAGAAAATTGCGGGCTGCGAGGCCATCCGCCCCGATATTGCGGGGATCATGGGCGCTTTCGGCGCCGCTCTGATCGCAAGGGAGCGCTATGAGGCCGGCAGCGATACCACCATGCTCTCCTATGAGAAGCTCTGCGGCCTGAAATATGAGACCAGCATGTCCAAATGCCGGGGCTGCACCAACAGCTGCCGCCTCACCATAAACAAATTTTCCGGAGGCCGCACTTTTATCTCCGGCAACCGCTGCGAGCGGGGCATCGGCGGACAGAAGAATGCCAACAATGTGCCCAATCTGTTCGACTATAAGCTAAAAAGGCTCTTCTCCTACCCCTCCCTGGAGGCAGACCAGGCCCACAGGGGTACTGTAGGCATACCCAGGGTTCTGAATATGTACGAAAATTACCCCTTCTGGCATACCTTCTTTACCAGACTCGGTTATCGTGTGATCATTTCCCCCAATTCCAACCGCAAGATCTACGAATTGGGCATTGAATCCATTCCCAGCGAGTCCGAGTGCTATCCCGCAAAGCTGGCGCACGGACACGTATCCTGGCTGATCAGCCAGGGCGTGGACTTCATCTTCTATCCGGCGCTGTTCTACGAGCGGGATGAAGTGGAGGGGGCGAACAACCATTACAACTGCCCCATTGTCACCTCCTACTCCGAAAACATCAAAAATAACGTGGAAGCCATCACGGACGGGCAGATGCTGCTGCGCAATCCCTTTATGTCCTTCCGGGATCTGGGCACTGTCACTGATGCACTGCTCCGGGAATTTACAGAGCTGCCCCCGGAGGAGGTGAGGGAAGCTGCCGCCGCAGGCTGGGAGGAGCTGGCCAGCGCCCGCAGGGATATGCAGAAGCAGGGTGAGGAAGTCCTTGCCTATTTAAAAAAGACCGGGAAGCGGGGGATCGTCCTGGCAGGCCGCCCCTACCATGTGGATCCGGAGATCAACCACGGGATTCCGGAGCTGATCACTTCCTTTGATCTGGCGGTGCTGACGGAGGATTCCATCTCCCATCTGGGTCACCCCGAAAGACCCCTGATCGTGTCCGACCAGTGGATGTATCATTCCCGCCTTTACGCTGCCGCAAGCTATGTAAAGACGGTGGACAATCTGGACCTGATCCAGCTCAATTCCTTCGGCTGCGGTCTGGACGCCGTGACCACGGATCAGGTCAATGATATTCTGTCCGGTTCCGATAAGATTTATACCTGCCTGAAAATCGATGAGGTGAACAATCTGGGCGCCGCCAGGATCCGCGTCCGCTCCCTGCTGTCCGCCATCAAGGTCCGGGAAAAAATGCACAAGCAGCGCTCCCTTCACCCCTCTTCCATCGAGAAAGTACAGTTCACGGAGGAAATGCGCAAAAGCTACACCATCATCTGCCCCCAGATGTCCCCCATCCATTTCGAGATTGTGGAGCCTGCTTTCAGAGCCTGCGGTTACAATTTTGTGGTGCTGGACAATGACAACAAGCATTCCGTTGACGTGGGGTTAAAGTATGTGAACAACGATGCCTGCTACCCTTCCCTGCTGGTGGTGGGACAGATCATGGAGGCTCTGTTGTCCGGAAAATATGACCTGAACAAGACAGCCATCATCATGACCCAGACCGGCGGCGGCTGCCGTGCCACCAACTATGTGGGCTTTATCCGGCGGGCGCTGCAAAAGGCGGATATGGCGCAGATCCCTGTCATTTCCCTGAATCTGGGCGGCATTGAGAGCAATCCGGGCTTTCGCCTGAATGCGGATCTGCTGACCCGGGTAGCCATGGGCGCAGAATTCGGCGACATTTTCATGCGTTGTGTCTACCGCATGCGGCCTTATGAGAAAGTGCCCGGCAGTGTGGACGCCGTACATCAGAAATGGCTGAGGACGGCACAGGAGTTTGTGTCCTCAAAGCGTATTCATTTCCTGAAATTCCAAAAACTGTGCCGGCAGATCATACGGGATTTTGACCGGATAGAGCTCAATGACACCAAAAAACCCAGAGTGGGCGTGGTGGGGGAAATCCTTGTAAAGTTCTCTCCCGCGGGGAATAATCATCTGGTGGAGCTGCTGGAGGCGGAAGGCGCGGAAGCCGTGGTTCCCGACCTGATAGACTTTATGCTGTACTGTTTCTATAACCAGATCTATAAGGCGGAGCATCTGGGCACCAGCAGAAAAGCGGCCAGAGTTTCCTCCTTCGGCATCTGGGCGATAGAACACCTCCTGCGGGGTGCTGCCGTAAAAGAATTTAGAGCCAGCAGACACTTTACACCCCCCACTCCCATCCGGGAGATCGTGGAGTTCGCAAAGCCTATCGTGTCCATCGGAAACCAGACCGGCGAAGGCTGGTTCCTGACCGGCGAGATGGTGGAGCTGATCCATGACGACGTGCCCAATATCGTCTGCACACAGCCCTTCGGCTGCCTGCCCAACCATGTGGTGGGCAAGGGCGTGATCAAGGCCCTCAGAAAGATGTATCCGGAGTCCAATATCGTGGCAATCGACTACGATCCGGGCGCCAGCGAAGTAAACCAGCTGAACCGGATCAAGCTGATGTTGTCCACGGCGCAGAAGAACCTGGGCTGACCAAAGACAGGTATTCTTCCCACGGAATGTTTGTGCCGACTGCGTCGGCATGGCGGAAAGTGTGTAAAGAAATTCTAAGCGTCCCCAATACGCCCGCTAAGAATTTCTAAGTTATATACTAAAGAATGCCAGGCGAGTGAATTCGCTTGGCATTCTTCCCACGGAATATTTATGCTGACGCCGCCGCTGTGCGGCTTTCCATGTACTGTCGCAGCGCCTCCGCCACTTCGTCAGGCTCCAGACCCGCGTCAGAGATCAGGTCGCCCACCGCCTCCAGCTCCTTCTGTCTCTTCGCCTGATACAGTTCCTCCAGCTCACGCTTCTCAGATTCCACCCTGGTCATCAAGGCCTCTATAAGTTCCTGTTTCGCCTGAATCTTTTCCTCTATTGTCTTACGCTGTCCTCTTGCCATAGACTGCCTCCTTTATAGTCTTTTTAACAGTATATGGACAAGACTGGAAAAATATGCATATGAAAAAGCAGTTCCGTCGGAACCTTCAAACATGCTACAGGCTATTTCTTTCAGATTCCCTCATTTTTCAGCGCTTCCGCAAACTGCCTCAACGCCCTTTCCAGCGTCTTCCTGGGGCAGGCCATGTTGATACGCTGGTAGCCGGAACCGCAGGGGCCGAACATCCTGCCCCCGTCCAGCCACAGCTTGGCCCTCTCCACCACAAGCCGGTCCAGCTCGTCGTCACTGATCCTTAACCCCCGGCAGTCCAGCCACAGCAGGAAAGTCCCCTCAGGCTCCACCAGTTTCACGCCGGGCATCTCCCTGTCGATAAAGTCACGCGCGAAATCCAGATTTCCCTTAAGGTATACGAGCAGCTGCTCCAGCCAGTCCCTGCCGTATCTGTAAGCTGCCTCACAGGCCACAAGCCCCATCTGGTTCAGCTGGCTGTAGCCTGTCTTGTCGATCTCTCTGACAAAGGCTTTCCGCAGCCCCGCATCGGGGATAAAGATATTGGAAACCTGCAGTCCAGCTATATTGAAGGTTTTACTGGGCGCCGTACAGGTCACGGTGGTCTCCCGAAATCTCTCGTCCAGGTCAGCCAGCACAAAATGCCGGTGGCCGGGAAACACAAAGTCGTGATGGATCTCGTCGCTGACTATGAGCACCCCGTGTTTCAGGCAGATCTCTCCCAGCCTGCGCAGTTCCTCCTCTGTCCAGACCCTGCCCACCGGGTTGTGGGGGCTGCAAAGGAGAAACAGTTTTACATTGGATGCCTCGATCTGCCGCTCCATATCCTCGTAATCCATGGTATACCGGCCGTTTTCCTCATGCAGGGTATTGTCCGCCAGCACCCTTCCATTGTCCCGCACCACCTGGCCAAAGGGATAGTAGCCGGGATTCTGTATCATTACCCCGTCGCCCTCCCTGGTGAATGCCCTGACCGCCGCGGCGATGGCATAGACGATTCCGGGCGTCTTTACCATCCACTCCCGCTCCACCTCCCAGCCATGGCAATCCCGCATCCAGTCATGTACCGCGTTGAAATAAGGCTCCTTCACTTCACTGTAGCCGTAAATCCCGTGCTCCACCGCCCTGTGAAGCGCCTGCCTGATCTCCTCCGCCGCGGGCAGATCCATATCTGCCACCCACAGGGGCAGCAGTCCCTCAGGTTTTCCCCGCTCCGCCGCAAAATCATATTTCAGGCAGTTTCTGCCCCTCCTGTCAATCTCTCTGTCAAAATCATATTTCATGTCAGCCTCCATGTCGCAGCTTTGTCCCCGTCATTCCGTTTCGCGGCTGTGTTCTCTCCTTCACTCTTTCGGCCTTTTCGGCAGCTTCCCAAGCACCACAAAAGCCACCCCCACAACAATGGCCACCAGTACAATGGCAATGATGGCAATCACAAGGACAATGTCAATACCCTGCGATTCCATGTCTTGATCCGCCGGCTGCCCTGCATTTCCGCCGCCGGGCAACGGTGTGATGCCGGGTACGCTCTCCTCCGCCGGAGGCGCAGTGGTGCTTTCCGGCCTGCCGTCCGGAGAGGGTCTGGGTGTGCCTGCGGATGCCTGATAAGAATTTCCTGCACCCGGCGAGCGGGTGGGCGCAGGAGTGACAACAGGCCCTGCCGTCGGCTTCGGCGTCCGCACCGGGGAGGGAGCGGGAGTGGCCGCCGGAGTCACAGCCGGAACATTGTCGTCATCGTCGTCCGGAGAATCGTCCCTCACAGAGCCCAGCTGCACAGCCTCCGGAAGATCAAGCTCCTGCATGGTCTTCCGTTCCGACCCGTAAACATATTGTAAGGAATCCTCCACCACGCTGACCCTGGCAGACGCTTCTCCGCCGTTTTCATCCTGCACAATGACTCTTCCAATGGTCAGGGCATCCGTTCCCGCCGCAAACAGTCTTTCCGTGCCCGCCACATAAATATTTAATTTCTTTGTGTCCTTGTCATATCGATATTCCAGTATTTCCGCGCTGCTCTCAGTAAACTGAAATTCGACCCTGCCTGCATTTTCCGCTTCCACCAACAGGCTGAAACCCAGGGAGGAAACCTCCTCTTTGGCCGCATGCTGGGAGAGGACAGTAACCGTCCCGCTGTCATCCAGCCGGAATCCGTCCCTGCCTGCCGCCAGGACACGCATAGACGGCAGGGCGGCAAGCAATGTTAAACCTATCAATATATTCCGTAAGTGTTTTTTCATGTTATTCACC
Organism: uncultured Lachnospiraceae bacterium; assembly: GCA_947385725.1. Classification (GTDB taxonomy): domain Bacteria; phylum Bacillota; class Clostridia; order Lachnospirales; family Lachnospiraceae; genus Acetatifactor. The sequence continues at coordinate 6,833 of CANDMD010000017.1, forward strand.
ATTTCCACACAAGCATCACACAGCCACAAATTGTCATGTAAGAGGATGCGTCATCATTTACCAAGCTCGATATTGGGCAGCACAGCCGGCATTGTCTCAAACAGTGTGTCGCTCACAAGCCGCTGTCCCTCATTTGTCAGGGCATTGTTGACACGGTAAAACTCCGCCCGCACCTTTGTAATTCCGGACAGATTCGCCTGCTGTCCGGGCTCGATCCAATAGATCCATGTACCGTTCCAGACATTTTTGATTTCGCCTTCTTCCGGCACCTCCGCCAGCAGAATCTGCTGTGCCTTCAGTTCTCCGGCCGCGTTTGTACCGCCTACGATATTGCCGTTCTGGTCGTATAACATCAAAACGTTATATGCCGGATTCCCTTTATAGGATCCGCTGAAGACTATGGATCCTGCCGGAATAACGTCGTCAGCCTTATCCCCGTACCTGTAATCTCCGCTCAGCCGGCCGATCACCACCGCACCGTCATCCGCATATCTGAATTCCACATTGTCTCCCGTCACGCCCAGCACATCCAGTTCTGCTATGGATACCTGGCTGCCGCCGGAGACCTTCAGGATGAACTTCACGGCATCCGCCGCATAGGTGCTCACATATTCCTGCGACTCATTGGAGAAATACACGGTTCCGGAAGCTGCCAGGCTGCCCTCCGCCGTCTTGGTCCATGTACCGCCGGATCGCACCTGCACTTCATAACCGCTGCCGGCAATTCCGGTGATACCGGTATATTTCAGTCCCGTGGCCGTGAGGGTCTTGTTAAACTCAATGACAATCTCAGCGTTTCCGCCTGCGGATGCCGTGTAAACGGTGGCCGTGTTATTGTCAATCATCTTCACCGCCGGATCCTCCGTCTCAGGCTCACAGGGTGAATTATCGTTTCCTTCTCCCTGAACCTGATCCAGTGCCGTCAGATTCTGCGTGCTGATCGTCCAGAAGGACTTATCCAGGCTTCCGTCATCCCCGATCTTAACGGGATTCAGGGTCTTTACCGCAGAGCGGTTCAGATATTTATCAATAACCGTAATTTCATACCATACTACCCTGTTATTCGTCACATTCGTCTCACTGAAAGAGTTTCCGGTAGTAAAGCCCACTGTCTCCTTCTCCGTCTTCCCGCCGGAAGTGGTACATCTCACAATTTCATATCCCAGCACATCCGCCGCCGGTATCTCTTTGGAACTGAGCGCTATATCCACCTGGTTGGGTCTTCCCGCCGAAACGGTCGCCACCGTACCGTCACCCACGGCCTGAACCGTTTCGTTCAAAGAGCTTCCGCCGCCCTGAAGGCTGTAAACCCTCGCATCATCATTCACATAATAGATAGCTCTGGTCTCTCCGGGGAACTGGTTTGCATATTTTCGTGTCTCCTCATCGGGAGTCATTCCCCAGCGCTCAAAGAACTCCAAAATATTTTTCTCTGCCGCCGCACAGGACAGGCGCATGAAATCCTGATCCCTATCTCCCGCAAGGACAAGCGCTATACCGCCCGGGGCAGGCGCTGCAGCCGCATTTCTCGCATAAGTGTCCACTCTTGCAAAGAACAGATTATCCAGTTGCTCCGTGTAATCCGCATAGGTCTTAAAATTATATCCCCTGTCATACGCCAGATGGAGCTGCCAGTACATTCCCAGCTGGGTAAATACATTGGGTGCTTTTCCCTTGGTGTTTGAAGTTACCTTCTTGTAAACATTCTCGTATTGGAAACGCACGCTTCCGTTGGTATCCTTCGCCTGAGCCAGCACGGCAAAATAATTGTTCGTAATCTCGGCGATGGCATATGTGTCCTGATTGATACAATGGCCGATTTCATGGGCAATACCCCATCCGAAGTAATTACCGCTTACATACCTGCCCTGGCTGTCCGCCGTCACAGGCACCGCACTCATCATTCCGGGAGCGGATCCCCATTCTATACCGATATGGTTCCCCGATGCATACATAAACGCCCCCGAGAACATTCTCTGGTATCTGATATTCAGGTGACCCTTGGGAATCTGGTTTAAAGCGTCCGGCGCACTGCCGTTCAATCCCTTATGCTGATAGAACAGGTACATCATATCCTCCATGGCTTTCATGGAATTCAGGATCGTCTGCGCCTTCTGCTCCGCGCTGCCGCTTCCCGCGCCTGCCAGGATCTGTCTGGCCGGCAGGGAAACCATCATGGTATCCAGCAGAATATCGGATGCCCCCAGGATACAATCTGTCTGGCTGTAGGCATATATCACCTGACTGTTCTGTGAATTTTCATGAACCGCCCCGTGTAATGCCTCCATCTGGCCCACATAGGTTTCCAGCTGCTCCACATACGTTTTCGTCCTTGCCAGACGCTCGCCTTCGTCGGTTACCTGATACAGATCCAATACGGGAACCTGCACACCGCCGCTGACACGGACCGCATATTGGTCATCAGGGCTGTTTCCCGTATATTGCACGTACAACGCTCCGCCGGATTCCACGCCGGTGGTACTTCCGATCTTCGGAACGGTAATCTTATTGGCGCCCACCTTTAAGGTTGCCACTGTGGTAGCCACTCCCGCTGCTTCCGAATGGTATTGTGTAGCCACCAGCTGGAGATTCGTGCTTTCACCTGTCTTCCTGCTGTTATGGCCTACGTAAACCATGATTTCCTCCTGCGCAGCAGCCGTGACTCCCAGAGGCTGCCATGCATTCAATCCGCCGAATCCCCTTCCCACGTCTTTGGTGGTGATTCCGTTATGGATTCTCACGGAGGCCCCAAGGTTCACATCATTCAAAATCGCTTCCGCCGTCTGCAACTCTCGTTCCAGAAGTTCACGGTCGGGATGGTATTCGCCGCTCACCGGGTCAACGGTATTGATCCTGACACGCAGCGCATCGATGGCCGCCTGTGTCACCTCCGGCTTCAGCACCGTGTGAAGGTCATCCGAATATAAGGACATAATTTCATCCATCAAAGTATCATAGTAGTAGAAGTACACCTCCGAAACCGAAATGGTTCCCGATGCCGAATACCGCGCAAGACCAAACTGAATCTTTTTTGCATCCACAGCCTGGGGCAGCTTTATCACATAATAAGTCCTGCCGTCCGCATCTGTCTTTCTCTGCAGGGAAACTCCCGCAACATCCGTCTGCGTTCCGTTTACATCCCAGTACCGCACTTTGACATAGGAGTATCCTGTATCCTGGGAGGTGGCATCATGGAAGGCAATGGTGTCCAGCTTATATGTCTGATCGAATTCATATGTCAATCCATGGTTTGCACCCATGGGGTTGAATCCTCCCACATCCCACGTATTGGCAAAATAATAGGATTTGGGATCCTTGTCAACGGTTCCCCATGCGGTTCCCTTCTGTGTATCCAGCGGGCTGTCCTGCATAACCGCGCCCATTGTTGCGCTGATAATATGTGCGCCGATCTGCCCCTTTTCCCCCGTATTGATCAGGTTGTATTTTGGCATGACTGCGGGATTCATATCCGTAGTCTTGGCAGCTGCGGACAAGGAAGGCCCGCTCTCACCAAGCTCGTTTACCCCCGTCACATATACCGTATACTCCGTCAGATCCTTCAGCCCCGTAATCACATAACTGTTTCCCGTAATTCCTTCGATCTTCAGGTACTCTTCGGCGCCGCTTTCTTTATAATACAGGTTATAGGTCACGGTGTCCTTCATCTGCTTCCAGGATACCAGGATACTCTTGTATCTGCCCGCAGCCGACACGTTATCCGGCTTATCCGGCTTACCGCTGGGCGTTGGAACTGCCGTTACCTCATCACCGTATCCGCTTCGCCATGTGCCGTTGACCGACTGTACACAAATCCTGTATTCCAAATAATTGGTCAGCTCTTTTCCTCCGAAAGAGGTAACGTCGAGGGCATTGCCGGTAACCATTACCGTCTCCTGGCGTTCTCCCTGTCTGATCATAACCTCATATCCTGTGATATTGACACAGGGATCCCATGTGAGACTGATGATCCTGCTTCCTGCCTCCGCTTTCAGATTAAGCGGGATATCCAGCGCCGGCTCGGGAATCCTCTCCTCCATACCGTTGACAAATTCCACTTTGGAAATCACCGCGAGATCGTTGCTGTTTCTCATCCCTGTTATGGTCAGCGTTACCTTCTTCACGGCAACCTGGGAACCCAGATGGAGCCAGATATTACCGTGCCGGTCCCTCTCCGCCCTGATCTCGGAATCCATCAGCAGATACTGTATGCCGTCATCTACGGGAATGACCTTTTCCTGCTCCAGACCTGCCTCATCCGTGTAAGTTACGGTTATCACCCCATTGCTGACAGGATTATCCGCCCCCGTCTCGATAATGATTCCGTCTGCCATCACCACATCCCCTGCGTCCGCAAACAGGAAGTCCAATGAGACAGGGGTGTCCGGTGAAATGGGCACAGTGCTCCCGTCAGCCCTTTGTGCTGTCAGAGTGACGCTCTCCCGGTTCTCCACCAGTCCGGTCAGATCACCCTCCACTTTCGTATTTACACCCGGCAAAGATATAATGGCATCCGCCGGAACAAATCTCTCGATTCCAGCCAGAGTGTCGCCTGTCAGATAGCATCCCTTTGCAAAATATTCCAGGTCCACAAGATCCACGGCGCCGTCACCGTTTAAATCCGTGACCAGACCGTTGTCACCATTGGCCGCGCCGCTGTCAATCGCGTCTACCAGCGCCGCCCTGTCTGTCTCGTCCGTCCTGCCGTCGCCGTTGACATCTCCGACCAGTAATACACCCGGGTGCATCGTTCCGGACACATAATTGATACCTTTCAGGAATCCCGTCATCAGATTGACGGAATATGCCCTTTTCTCCACGGATATCGTCTGTGAATATGTAGCGAACCCTTTTGCCGTCACTGTCAAAGTATACTGGCCTTCCGCAAGACCCCTAAAACTCGCCCGGCTCTCTTCAGCGCCGTCGCCTCCGATGACGATCTCGCCCGCCATAATCTCGTTCTGCGGTCCTCTCAACTCTACCGAGAATGTAACAGGGCTTTTTAATGTCATTGCCGCGCCTATGGACACATCCACCTGGCCTGTCTTACCTGCAGTGAGCCTTTGCTCCAGCGCTTTTCCTGCCGCCGCCAAAGCATCCGATCTCGTGATATCGGATCCCGATACCGTTGCCGCTCCAATGTTCTCTGTGGCATAAACCGTAATACCTGTGTTCAAGGCCAACATAGCCGCCATGAAAAACGCAAGTGTTCTTTTCATAACCATACCTCCCTGCCCGCTTCAGCGGGCGTCTTTCTCCTCCAGGCTGTCACCTCATTATGTACAAATCCAAACACATCCTACAGATCGTAGGGCGTCACCTGGTAGACGTAATAATTGAGCCAGTTGCTGTAAAGATTGTTGCTGTGTCCCCGCCATTGCAGCAAAGGCCTCTGTTCCGGATCATTGCCGGGATAATAGTTATAAGGGATCTGTATGGGCAGACCCTTATTCAGATCACGGTGATATTCGTTATTCAGGGTGTACCTGTCATATTCCGGATGCCCTGTCACAAAGATCTTCTTTCCGCCCTCGGCAATGGCCAGGAACACCCCTGCCACCGGCGATTCCGCCAGCACGGTCAGATCCCTGCACCCGTGGATGGCTTCCGCAGGGGTTTCCGTGTGGCGGCTTTGAGGCGCCAGGAAAATATCGTCAAATCCCCGCACCAGGGGAATCTTACGGTTGGATACCTTATGCTCGTAGACGCCGAACAGCTTCTCGGGCAGCAACCTCTTGTTAATGCCATAATAATGATAAAAGCCCGCCTGTGCCGCCCAGCAGATATGTAAGGTGGACGTCACATGGGTTTCCGCCCAGTCCAGGATCTCACAGGTCTCCTGCCAGTAGTCCACCTCCTCAAAGGATATATCCTCCACCGGCGCACCTGTTACGATCATGCCGTCAAACTTTCTGTCTCTGACTTCGTCGAGGGTCGTATAAAATTTGTTTAAATGACTGGCCGAAGTGTTCAGGGATATGTGCGTCTTTGTGTTCATAAAGGTCACATCCACCTGTAACGGCGTATTGGACAGGGCACGCAGCAGCTGTAACTCCGTGTCCTGTTTCACCGGCATGTTATTCAGGATCAGTACCTGCAAGGGACGGATATCCTGATGCATGGCACGAAATTCATCCATCACAAATATATTTTCATTCTCCAGGATCTCCTTTGCCGGCAGATCGCTCTGTGTCTTGATAGGCATATCTTTTCTCCATTCCGAAGCCTTCCCGCTTCTATCTATAAATGTATGAATATTCTTTCTTGAATGCTCTTTCTTGAATACCTTTTCATGTATCCTTTTTCACGTATGCTCTTTCATGTTTGCTCTTTAAAAATATTTTTCTATTTTTCTTGAATGCTTTTCATGTATGTTATTTATAAATGTTCTTTATAAATGTGTTTCATGTATGCTCCTTCTTGAATGTTCATGCCTGATCCGATGGGATCTCATACTTTGTCAGAAATTCCTCCTCCGACAGGATCGGCACTCCCAGTTCCTTCGCTTTCTTATTTTTAGAGGAAGAAGAGGCGATATCATTGTTGATCAGGCAGGTGGTCTTTCCGGTGACGCTGCCCGTCACTTTGCCGCCCCTCTGCTCAATAATCTCTTTCAGGTCACTCCGGCCTGCAAAATGTGTCAGGCTCCCTGTGATTACAAAATTCATTCCCATCAGGGTTTGGCTGCCCTCCTCCACCTCAGGCACCTCCACCCGGAGTTCTGCCATCAGCCGGTCCATCCGCACCTGATTCTCTTCCTCCCGCATATATTCCACAAAGGCCGACGCAATGACCTCACCCACACCGTCAATGGCGCTTAAGGTCTCCACATCAGCGTTTCGCATTCGCTCCAGGTCATGGTCAAAATAGCGGCACAGCATCTTGGCGTTTGCCACACCGATATTGGCTATGCCCAGACCATATATCACACGGGGCAGAGTGGTATTTCTGGCCTGCTCAATGCTGTCCAGAAGGTTCTGGCAGGATCTCTCCCCAAAGCCTTCCATTCCGGCGATCTCCTCCCGGTACTGCTCCAGCTGGAACAGATCCGCAAATTCTGTCACAAATCCCCTGTCGATCAGCTTTTCAAGCGTCGCCTCGGAAAGACCGTCTATATTCATGGCGTCCCTGCTGACAAAAAGGGTAAAAGACTTGATCCGCTTTGCCGCACAGCTTTCATTGGTACAATAAAGGGACTGTACCTCGTTCACCGCCCGAATCTCCGTCTTCCCGCCGCATACGGGGCAAACGTCCGGAATCTCCAGCGTATCGCTGCGGGTCAGATTCTCCGCGATCTGCGGAATGATCATATTGGCCTTATATACAGTGATCCTGTCGCCGATCCCGAGCTGCAGACCCCTGACGATACTGACATTGTGCACGGAAGCACGGCTGACAGTGGTTCCCTCCAGTTCCACCGGTTCAAAGATGGCGACCGGATTGATCAGCCCTGTCCTGCTGGCGCTCCACTCAATCTCTTTTAATGTGGTTTCCTGTAATTCGTCCGCCCACTTAAAGGCGATGGAATGTCTGGGAAACTTTGCCGTCCTGCCCAGGGACCGCCCGTATGCGGTATTGTCATAAGAAAGCACCAGTCCGTCGGAAGGCACATCATAGCCTTCAATCTTCTTTTCAAAAAGTTCCACAGTATCCAGGATATTTTCTTCTGTCACCAGATAGTGCTCCACCACCTCAAAGCCCTGCTCCTGCAAAAACGCAAACTGTTCCTCCTGGGAATCCGGAAGGTCTCCGTCTCCGGCGCTGATCAGGGAATAGACATAAAAACGCACGTTGCGTTTTGCGGTGATCTCATTATTCAGCTGACGGACAGAACCGCTGCAAAGATTACGGGGGTTTTTGTATTTCGCATCCGCATCCGTGATCTCCGCATTTATCCGCCGGAAATCCGAGTATGTGATGACAGCCTCGCCACGTACTACCAGTTCGCCCGTATAGGGAATCGTCAGGGGAATATTTTTAAATGTCCTGGCATTATTGGTAACCACCTCGCCGATCTCGCCGTTCCCACGGGTAACTGCTTTTGCAAGTTTTCCTTCATTGTATGTGAGAACGATCGTGAGTCCGTCCAGTTTCCAGCTCAAAATTGCAGGATTGCCTTGCAGCCAGTCCCTCAGCTCCTCCCTGCTCTTTGTTTTATCCAGTGAAAGCATGGGAGTTTCATGCCTGTCCTTGGGCAATTCGTCAACGGACTCATATCCCACCGAGACGGTGGGACTGTCCGCCAGCACAATACCTGTTTCCCGCTCCAGCGCTGCCAGTTCGTCATAGAGAGCATCATACTCCAGATTGCTCATGATCTCCCTGTCCTCCGCATAATACGCTTTCGCCGCCTGATTCAAAATATCCGTCAGATATTTGATTCGCTCCGACTTATTGATCTCCATTCTGATCTCCATACCTTTCTACAGCCTACAGACTGATACAGGCAAATATCTGTGTCTGCTATCTCTTATCATGGTTCCCGCCGGTTCCGACGCCAGAATCCCGGTAGAGCCGCTCCACATCCCCGGCAGAAAGTTCCACATACTCGCCCGGCTTCAGATCCCCGAGCACAACATGCATGACCCTGATTCGTTTCAGGCCTTTCACCTGATAACCGCAGGCGGCACACATTCTCCTGACCTGGCGGTTCAGCCCCTGGGTCAGGATGATTCTAAAGGTATATTTTCCTGTCTGCTCTATTTTGCAGGGTTTGGTTGTAATATCCAGATCCTTTAAATAAATTCCATTCGTCATTTTATTGAGGGCTTCCTCTGAGAGTTCCCTGTCCACTTTTACCACATACTCTTTTTCATGATGACCGGAGCCCCGCATCATGGCCTGGATCAGATCGCCGTCGTTAGTCAACAGCAGCAGACCCTCCGAATCTTTGTCCAGCCTGCCTGCATAAGTCACTCTCACAGGATATTTAATCATATCTGTTATCTTTTTATCCGCGTGAGGATCCTTCTCGGTACAGGTCACTCCCACAGGCTTATTATATGCCAGAACAACTGTTTTTTTACTGGTCTGTACCACTTTTCCTGACACAGTGACTTCATCTGTGTCCCCCACGGACTGTCCTGTGGCCGCCGGCCGGCCGTTGACCAGCACTCTGCCCTGTTCGATCAGGCGGTCCGCCTCTCTTCTGGAGCAGATCCCGCAATGGGCCAGATACTTATTCAATCTCATCCGTTCCATCATATTCTTCCATATCCTCTAATCTGCGGATTTTCGGCACACCGTTTCCCATGGTCAGTCCGGTCTTCGCCATTTTGTCCGCAAGTTCATTATACGTCACATTGGTGTGGGCGGCAACCTTCGTAAAACGTATGGAGATGCTTTTTCCCCACTCACGCATGGATGCGGCGTATTTCCCGGTCAGTTCTGTCTTAGACCGCCATTCCCCGGTGACCCACTTTTCAATCCCCTGATAATCATACCGGATCTCCACACTCTGAAATCCGTTCAGCATGGCAAATCTGACTGCGTACATAGCGCCCAGCATTTCACCTGTTACGTTACGATGCTGCAAGGACTGCTCGTTATCTCCATTGCCGTACTCTGTATAGATCCTGCCGTCCGGCAGGAGGAACACACAGCCAAAGGCATACTTTTTCATGCTGTCATTATAACTGCCGTCCACATAAGCAAGCAGTTCCCCCGGAGCGGGAATCTCCTCCGCCTCCCGCTTCCGCAGCTCCATCCGCACCTGCCGGCCTTTCCGGGACTCCTGGCCGCTTTCCCGGGGCTCCTGGCCACTCTTTCCGGGCTCCTGCCCGCTTTCCCGGGGCTTCTGTCCACTCTTTCCGGGCTCCTGCCCGCTTTCCTGGGGCTTCTGTCCACCGGCCGACCCGCTTTCTCCCAGATACCCGATTGCCTCCTCCAGGGTAGAAAAGCCTTTATACTGGGCTCCCGGAAATCCTTCCACCGCATTCCTGCACTCATCCCACGTTTTAAAAACGCCTGTTGTTTTTCCTCTTTTTACTGCATAATACTTTTTCACCGCCATAAGAACCTCTGTTCTATATTTATATCATAACCGACCCGCTTTATCAAGTCCTATTATTTATACCACATTTCACGGCATAATGCCATACCCGCAGCGCAAAGATCCTGCTGTATACAAAAGCGAGCAAGCTCGCCTCGAAGAATGCTTCGCATTTTTCCTTCACTGCGACGGAATTTCCTATAAGAAAAATGCCGCAAACGGCACAAAGCGGGCATAGAAAGTAAAAAGGAGGTCCGCTGCCGCCGGCCTCCTCACACATCCATATTATTCGTGATCCTCCTCTTTCTTATAAAAAGCAAAATCGTTTTTGCCGCTCTTCTTAACCTGATACATGGCGTTGTCCGCGCAGACAATCAACTGCTCTAAGTCTTCCGTATCCTTCGGGTAGGAAGCGATACCGATACTTCCGCATATCTTTGATTTCTCCCCTGTCAGGATAAAGGGCTTTGAAAAAATCTGGCGCATCTGGTAAGCCGCCTTTTCAACAATCTTGCCCTGATTGCTCTGCAGGATCACTATAAACTCATCTCCGGCGAAACGGTAAGGTGTCAGGATCTGGGAAGCCATTTCTTTCAACCTGCCGGCCACCTGCTGCAGCGCCTCGTCCCCGGCCGTGTGACCCTTGGTATCGTTGATCTTCTTGAAATCGTCAATATCCATCATCATAACGGTACAGGGACGTTTTGCCATGATCACATCATTCAGGTCACTCATAAACTTGTTTCTGTTGGGCAGTCCTGTCAGGAAATCATGCTGGGACGCGGATTCCATGATCTTACGGGCCTCTTCCAGTTCCCGCATCAGTTTCCGGCGTCTCTGGCTGTCAAAAACAAACCACAATATAATGAGGATCAGACCTCCGATCAGGATCAGGCCGGGAATCAGCGCTTCCCTGTTCCTCTCTATGAACGTGGTCGGCTTGTTCAGAATCTCCGTCCCCGGCGGAAGCACGTCCAGGTCGATGTCATACTTCTCCATCACCGCCGCGTCCACATGGTATATGTTAAGACTTTCCATCATTTCAATCTCACTGACAGCCCTTCCGCCCATGATCTCCATGGCGGTCTGTGCGGCGATCTCCCCGGATTTGTACATGGACACAATATTGCCTCCCAGCAGTCCTTCCCCGACTCCGCCCTCCACCATCCGGAGAACCGGCACCCTGGCCACGCCGGAAAGCAGTTCGATAGCCTCCTGGTCTGAATATCTCTTCCCACTGAGATCCTCCGCCATGGTGACATAGATCAGTATGCTGTCAGTTGAGACTGCATACACAGCCTGACGCACCTGCGACGTAGTGAGGATGGAAGCATTGATCTCCGTAAATTCAAGATTCGGGTACATATCCTCATAGCTGTAAAATCTTTTTCTCTCCGCCTCGCCTGTGAGACTGTTATCCAGAACGGCTACCACCTTTTTAGCGTCCGGGATCAGCATCAGTCCCAGATCTATGTTTTTCTCCGGTGAAAGTTTTTCTATAACACCGGTTATCAGTGGATCCTCCATTGCCCTGGCGGCCAGTTCCTCATCGTTAATGCCCTCAAACACCAAGGGAATATCCTTAAACAAAGTGTCCCGGTATTCCAGGGCAAACTGCAACGCCGCATCATCCCCCAGAATAATGACATCGTAAGGCTCCAGCATGGAGAACATATACTCCAGCCTGTCGTAAAGCAGCTGCCTTGATTTCTCTGTATCCAGCCGCTTTGTATTCATAAATTCAAAATCAAGGACAGTATTCTCTCCCAGACCATTCAGAATCCCGTCGATCTGTATCTGCACAGTATGCCAGGCATAGGAATAAGAGCTGATGAAAAGTACACGTCCCCCCTCACTAGTGGTTTGCGATGCATTTGCAGAGATACCGAAGCAAAAAAAAATGACAATGAATTGCAATATTCCTACTGCTATTTTATCTTTTACCTTTACTGTCATACTCTTTTCTCCATCGTCTAATTGTAATACTAGTACCATTTTACCACTTTTCGGCTGTAATTCAAGAATTTTTTATTAAATATGTATAAAAGCTGAAGAGTATGTGCACAACAGTATTGACAAAAAGGACACAGTCGGAACACCCATTGTATTCCAGCTGTTATTTATACTGAGGATCACTGAGGTCTGCCACTCTACCCGACGCGCAAGTGGAAAATGTTATGGATCGACAGCAAACCATATCGCCCATGATGGGTATATTCCCGCAGCCTGCTGCGGGTTATCTGACTCATTGCATCACGGAACTTTCCTTCACCTGACACAATTGACCGCCGCATGCATAATAGCATTTTTTTCTTCCATTGTCAGCGTGCTTCCGGTCGTTCCGCTTTCCGTTACCACCTGGATCTCATAGGGCAGAAGCCTTACCTCCCGAATCATGCTGCCGTCCTCTCCCGTCACATTTACAGGCAGAACCTCAACGGCATCTTCATCACAGCAGATTTCCATGGAGAACTTCCACTCTGCCCTGAGATCCAGAACTGCATTCTGGACATATGCGTCATGGGGGTATACCTTCAGATGCTGTATGATCACTGTATAGGCCAATTCGTCCGGAACAGCGAGGCTTTCCCTTTTCGCATCCAGCCATTCACATCTGGCGATTCCCACAAAGGTATGGGCATCCAGATAAACCCCATCCACATTTAACAGTTCCGCGATCTCTTTCAGCTTATTACCCGCGAAGTAATGCTGGATAATGATCGCCTTATAGGGAAAGGAAAGGCTTTCTATGGCATCATACAAATCCAGCTTCTCCTCCCTGGAAACCGTTTCCCACATCACTTTCTCCTCTGGAAACTCCGGTTCTTCCGCCAGGTCATACCTGTCCCGTTTCCGCCATTCCTGTTGCGCACAGTTGATCAGTATACGGATCATCAATATACGGAAAAATTCCGGTTTCTCCAGCCTTTTCAAGTTCAGGATGCACTACAGGATGGACTCCTGCACCAGATCCAGAACATCTTCCTTGTTCTTCATATAGAGAAATGCTATTTTGTACAAATACTCTTTCTCCATCAGAAAAAGCGTTTCCAGAGCTTCCTTCTTTCCCTTCTGAGCCTGCCTGACCAGCCTTATCTCCTTGGCTTCCACCATCATCCCTCCGTTTCTGCCCACAACCCCACTCGCATTTCTGTTCACATCCCCGCTCGCATTTCTGTTCACATTCCTGTCCGCATTTTTGTTCGCATTCCTGTCCGCATTTCTGTTCACATTCCTGTCCGCATTTCTGTTCACATTCCTGTCCGCCTCCGCCTTCACAGTGCCAGTGAATTGGGCTGCTGCATTCCATGTATCATTCCAGCGCTTTCACTCTACATAGGTTAGTGAAAATATGCATCCTAAAGGTTACAATAAAGATTTCTTTTCATACAATATAATAACAAATCTGACAGAAAGGTATCTAATATGTACTTTTCCATCATTATACTACTTTTTCTGCTGCTCATATGTTTCCTCTTTGGTTTCTGGCGCAGACACGCTGCCATAAAAAAAGTCTGCTCCCTCTCCTGTGAGGAGAAATGCAGCCTCCTGGATTCCATTTTGGCTCCTTTCGGGTACGTTTATGCGCCAAAACAGGATATTATCTCCACCCTCAATGACGCCTGGCAGCGCAAAGCGGGCTATACCGCCCTGTTCGACCGGGCGGCGCTCCATTTCCACATGGTCTTCGACGCCCTGCCCATTTATTTCAACTACCAGGGACGCACCTGGCTCATTGAATTCTGGAAAGGCCAGTATGGCATCAATACCGGCGCCGAAGTAGGCATCTACTATGCGGACAGGATCTTGAAGAAAGAAGAATATGACACTGCCCATTTTCAGGCGGTGGAGGACTGTGACAGGCTGCATGTCACCTATACCCTCCTCCACGGATCGCATCCCCTGGCCACTGTGTCAGGGCTGACCTGGTGGCTCACGGTCTTTTTCGTGGGGATGTTCAGCAGACCCTCCCAACTCGCCATGGACTGCGTCCTCTGCTTTCCTGACGGGGAAATGCAGGAGTGCTTCCTCTCCGCGCTGCGGCAGACGGCATCCAACGTCCGGTTCCACTGTCACGGCTGCAAGGTGCATCTGTATTACGAGGAAGGCTGCCCCCTATCCCCCATCTGCCCGGATCAGATCTCCTGGTTCCGCAAGCTGCGGATCCGCTGGGCGCAATTCTGTAACCGTCTCTGCTGCCGCCTGTACTGCTTTCTGACCAGACGCTTTGACTGCACCCTGAACAGGATACTCTATCTTTACTTCCTGCTGCCTTTTGCCCTGCGCAGAATGCTGCGGCGCCTGAAAGGAGTTATTCATGAGTTATGATGCCCGGCTGGACCGCGCCTTTCAAAATGCCCCTGTCCTCCCCCTGAACAACTGCTGCCGCTATTGCCTGATCAGCGACTGCCATCGGGGGGATGGCAGTTCCAACGATAATTTCCTGAGAAACCAGAATCTTTATTTTACGGCGCTGAAACACTATTATACAAATGGCTTCACCTATATAGAACTGGGAGACGGGGACGAACTCTGGGAAAACAGACGGATGAACCAGATCATTGAAATACACAATAATGTGTTCTGGCTATTCTCCCTTTTTCACAGACAGAACAGACTCTATCTGCTCTACGGGAATCATGATATGGAAAAGAAAAAGCCCGGCTATTCCGGCCGGGTCTTTCAATCTTATTTCTGTACAGACACACAGTGCAGTCAGGAACTGTTCCCTGACCTGGTATTCCACGAAGGCCTGATCCTGGAAAACTGCCGCCATGATTATCGGCTATATCTGACCCACGGGCATCAGGCGGACTTCTGGAACTCCACCGGGTGGCACGTCACACGCTTCCTGGTGCGTTACCTGTGGAGGCCTCTGGAACATTTCGGCGTCCTGGATCCCACCAGCGCCGCTAAGAATTATACCAGAAAAGACCGGGTGGAACAACGCCTTTCAGAGTATGCATCCAAAAAAGAGATTTCCCTGGTTACGGGACACACCCACCGGCCCCGGCTGGATCCCCTGGCCCCGTCCTATCTGAATACGGGAAGCTGCGTTCATCCCCGGTGTATCACCTGTATCGAAATTCTGGGGAACACCGCTGTCTTAGTCAAATGGGCCTGCGACACCAGGCGGGACAACACCCTCTATGTAAGCAGGGATGTCCTGGCGCAGATGACCTTGTTCGGACAGCCGGATTCTCAACGTACCTGAAAAAGGGTAACAGCCTGCAAGCCTCGCAAAATTGCACAAGGAAGCAATTTTGACTCCGCGGTGCCGTATAGCCGAACTGTTACGAAAAAGGGCTCCGGCAGATGCCTGTAAATATGCAGGAAAGCACGCTGCCCCGCAGCGCAGACCCGGCACAGGAAATGGTTCCTTCTGCCTGCTTTCATTAAACAGAGGCGTCTATGGTTCCGCCCTCCACCAGCGCCGCCGCATCCACCGCCGGCATCTGTACCGGTATGTCTGCGCCTCCCAGTTCCAGGGCTACATTGCTGTTACTCATGTACACATCAGAACCATCGCCTGTGCTTCCGGCACCGCCGGAGGCATTTTCCTGCTTTTCCCTGGCCAGCTTATCAAATACCGCTTTCAGATATTTCATATCGGCTTCCATGATCTCGCGCATTTCCTTTGCCCTGTGCTTCTTTTTCATCAGTTCCAGGTCGGCCGGATCCATATCGTCTGCAACCACCTCTGAGATCTCTTCGGAAAGTTCCTCCAGGCCGCCGGACTCCTGCACGGATTCCTCCAGCTTCTGCTGCGCCTCCCGCATCAGCTTCTGGTATTCCCGCTTCAACTCCTGCAGTTCCTTCCGGACATCTTCCTCGAAACCTTCCGTACTTCCGTCCGCAATAAGCTGATCGATCTCCTCGTTCTCCTGTTTATCCTCCAATTCCGCCTCACAGGATCCTCCCTGCCTCTTGACGTTTTCTTCCTCCCGCAAGTGCTTCATTTTCTTCTTGGCAACCCTGGCTATGGCCTCTGCGTGAATGATTGCATGGCGCAGGTCCTGATCATCATACTCACCGCTATACAGCTTTCTCTTCAGCATTGCTACCCTGGACCGGGCACTGGTCAACACACGGCTGGCATTGCCGGAAGTCTTGGCCTGCATGATCCGTGTGGATATCTCTTTAAAATTATATTGGAGCCTTTTCGTTTTTTTCTTAGCTGAATTTGTAATACTGATGGATCCCGCTGAAGTTCCATCCGCATGGCGCATCTCGATCCGCGTCCGTATCTTGTTTCCCCGTCTCTCTACCGTCCGTGTACATGTGATCTTAGGGTAACTGTTCATTTCCGCCTTTATTTTCATGCCGTCATCCTCCCTGATTCAGACAAATAACAACCCTCTGGCCGTTTGCAGAAATAGCGGCCGTTTATAATAATATCGGTATTTTCCGTCATCCTTTTATAGCTGTCACGGACATTTCGTTACATTAAGTGCAGGTCACGTGTCTGTCCAGCTCGTCCCTTCCATTCTGATAGGAGACATTCACCTCCCGGTACAGGCTCTGATAAAATTCTGCCGCGATATGACGTCTCTCCTCTGCCATATCTGCTGCCTTTGCGGTCTGAAAACAGTCATAGACATTCTCCAGTTTATACTTATATTCCTGAAAGAAGGAAGGAGCTGTGTCCCCCTCTCCGGCAGAGACCGTCCCATCCTCCATCACCGAATATAGAGGCTCCGAGACACTTCCCTTGTAAAGCAGTGTTCTCGCGATTCCCATAGCCCCAGTCACATCCAGCTTGTCTGCATCGAACAGGATCTTTGCTTCCAAACTTTGAGGGGGATTGCTTTTCCTGTATCTATGAGTCTGGATGCAATGTCTTACCTGCTGTGCATAATCAGCCCCAAACCCTTGTTCCACCAGAAAGCGATATGCCTTTTCGGCTCCCACAGCCGCATGGCACAGGGTTGGATCCTCAAACTGCTCCCGCCGACCGATATCATGCAGTAAACAAGCCCCGATCAGCACATCATAGTCCACATTGCTCTCATTCCTTGCTATTTCCAGCGCATTGTACAGCACACGGTATACATGCTCCCTGTCATGGGCACTGTCATCCATACACGACAGCATATATTTTTCCATCAGATCATAGTTTCCACTGTTCATACGTCTTCCTCCCGAAAAGAAATGCCGGTATAAGGCCATTTCGGGCTTTTCCCGGCATTTCCGTTTCTGTTTCTATGTTAATCCATGAACTGGAAGAACGCTGCACTTGCGTTCTTCCGTGTGAGAAAGACGCTACTCCTGCGCCGTAGAAAATCTTCGCGAAGCGGCCTCTGCCGCGAGCGAAAATTGCCAACAGCAATTGGATTTTCTTCTCACACTTATACGATGCCCTGCGCCGTCATTGCCTCGGCAACCTTCAAAAATCCCGCGATGTTCGCACCTGCCACATAATTGCCTTCCATGCCGTACTTTTTCGCAGCATCATCCAGATTGTGGAAAATATTTACCATAATGCCCTGCAATTTGGAGTCAACCTCCTCGAAGGTCCAGGAAAGTCTCTCGCTGTTCTGGCTCATCTCCAGGGCGGAGGTAGCCACGCCGCCTGCATTGGAAGCCTTTCCGGGACAGAACAGGACACCGTTCTTCTGGAAATACTCGGTAGCGTCCATGGTGGTAGGCATGTTTGCACCCTCTGCAACCGCGATACAGCCGTTGGCTACCAGCATCTTCGCGTCCTCAAGATCCAGCTCGTTCTGGGTAGCGCAGGGAAGCGCGATATCACACTTCACGCTCCATACGCCGTGCTCGCCGTTCTTCTTCTCATGATACTCTGCACTGGGTCTTGCGGCAGCATACTCGGACAGTCTTGCGCGCTTCACTTCCTTTACCTCTTTCAGCAGAGCCACATCGATTCCCTCGGAATCGTATACCCAGCCGGTGGAATCGGAACAGGTCACAGGCTTTGCGCCCAGCTGCTGTGCCTTCTGGATCGCATAGATCGCCACATTGCCCGCACCGGATACTGCCACTGTCTTGCCTGCGATATCCTTGCCGTTGCACTTTAACATTTCCTCCGTGAGATAAAGAAGACCATAACCGGTAGCTTCCGTCCTGGCAAGGGAACCGCCATAGGAGAGACCCTTTCCGGTAAGCACGCCCTCATATAAGCCTGTCAGTCTCTTGTACTGTCCGTACATATAACCGATCTCTCTTGCGCCGGTTCCGATATCGCCTGCGGGCACATCCGTATCCGCGCCGATATATTTATGTAGTTCGGTGATGAAACTCTGGCAGAACGCCATTACCTCCCTGTCGGATTTACCCTTGGGGTCAAAGTCAGAACCGCCCTTGCCGCCGCCGATAGGCAGTCCTGTCAGGGAATTCTTGAAGATCTGCTCGAAGCCAAGGAACTTGATAATACCTAAATTCACGCTGGGATGAAGCCTTAAGCCTCCCTTGTAGGGTCCGATTGCGGAATTGAACTGTACGCGGAAACCGTTGTTCACCTGAACCTGTCCCTTGTCATCCACCCAGGGCACACGGAACAGAAGCTGTCTCTCGGGAGTAACCAGTCTCTCCAGAAGTGCGTCCTTGCGATATTTCTCCTCATTCGCCTCAATCACCACGCGAAGGGACTCCAGTACCTCCTTGACTGCCTGATGGAATTCAGGCTGGGCGGGATTCTTCGCAACTACCAGATCAAATACCTCATCAACATATGACATTGTGAAATCCTCCTTAATATGGTTTATGTGGATACTTGTATACAACTTAGTCCATGTACCATTATAAACCCATCATGTCAAATTCACAACACACTTTATTTCATTAAATTGTAAAAGTTTCCTGATATTTTTTATACAATTTGCACAATGCATATTTCCTCCTGTGCAGCTGCAATACGGTTACGCGACTGTAGAGCAGACATTTCGGGAATGCAGCGAGGGGCAACAATACCGTTTCCTGCGGTGGGGTTGCTGCCTGCAATGCAGGCAGGGCGTTGGATTAACAATTGCACGGGCAGCATTATTTGTCAGAGATCACAGCATCATAAATATTCCTTCAGGCAGCGCACATTTTTCTCCTCAAGTTCAATCAGCTGCTTTGCCAGCGCCGTAGGTTTTGCCCCCGCTCCCCCGTTTGCCCTCAGCACCTTCTCCATCTCCAGGATCCCATTGTTATTCTCCCTGATCAGCAATTCTGCCAGTCGGCTCGTGCTGGTATTGAGCATGGTATTATAGCGGAGTCCTGTCTTTAATACCGCATCGGACAGATGGCTGCTCTGCAGGGGTCTGGTCTTGGCATCAATCAGCTGTTTTACGGCCTCATTGTGAAGCTCTGAGTATCCCAGGGACTGCCTGGATATCTGTAACGACAGTTCTTCGTTTTCCACCTTTTCCGCAATGGTATCGATTGCCTTCATGGCCATGTCTGCGTTTCTCTGAATTTCCCGATATATTTTTACTTCCTGTGATTTCACTTCACTCCTCCATGATTCCGCTCCGCGGGATCTCAAATCAGGATGGAAATGCCGTGTTTCAGGCATTTTGACCTCCATGCGTCTGGCAACACAGTCTCCTGCAAGGTGAAAAGTGCCGCGCTCCAGGCCTTCGTATCACACCCACCGGCAACACAAAAAGACAGCCTCTACAGTTTCTTCTGTATAGGCTGCCCAGATAACCTGATTTTATTCTTCTTTACAGTTATAATAGGACAGTTAAGATACAATTGCAATACAGTCAGCACGCCAATATGCAGTTGCAGTGTATCACTGGTTACCTTTAACGCCTGTGCCACCGCGGGGCGTTTTCACGCGTTCTTTGCGTGATCAAACCAAAGCGATTAGGGAACCGCTGATTTAAGCGTTTCCCGCAAACCAACTTGTTGGCTTTGGGATTCTGCATTGTGAAGCAACATCCACCAAATCGTAGTAACTGTCACTGCTGTACATATTCTGCTTTCACATAACCGACCTGGTTATTGTACTTGACCTTGCACCATCCATCCAGATTTTCCAGCAGCTCCACCGTCTCGCCGCCTGCCAGCACGCCAAGTCTGTCTGCGGTCTCGCTGGCTGAAGCGCGCACATTGATATTGGTGGAAGCCGTAACCGTACCGATGACCTCCGCGCCGGCTGCGCTCTCCTGCATCTGCAGATACTCTGACTTGATATAACCGTCTTTTCCGTCATACACGATCTTCGTCCAGCCGTTCACACCGACTTCCAGGACCTGAACCGTCTCTCCCCCTGTAACCTTGCCCAGCTTATCAGCCTGCTCACTGTCAGAACTCCTCACATTCACAGTGGTAGCTGCTGTCGCATAACGAGGTCCTGCCGGTTCTGCCGGCGGCTCCTGGGTTCCGCCGCCCTCGGCGGCCGGCGGTTCCTGACCCTCCGGGGTCTCGGGTGTCTGGGGACTGTTCGCCGCCTCCTGCCGTGCCACACGCTCGCCGACTGCCACATTAACATGTGCATTCAGTTCTTCCAGATACTTGAACAGTTCGGGATGCTCCATAAGCAGGTCGTTATACTCCGTGTTCACACGATTGTTGAACTCTATCACGTCATCCTGCTTGGCGACAGCCTGTATATACTCCTTCTCCTCCTCGGTAAAGTTACTCTCATTCTTAATGTACAGTTCTCCCTGTGCATTCCTGCAGACATACAGCGTCTCGTAGCCCGGAAACTCTTCCTCATGATTCATGAAAAGAAGCCTGTAAAACACGCAGACAATGAAGGATTCCTCCTCCATTCCCTTTTTGGTATAAATCTCCAGGGTCGTGTAATGATCCAGGTACTGTGCCGTCTCTTCAATCTTCAGCGCGTTGTTTTCCGGAAGTTCGTCATAAAGACCCCTGAGAGTCTCTATATCCCCCAGCGCCGTCGCATTGTAATAAGTGGCGACCAGGGTATACATTTCCCCGTCCTCATTGGGCTGCAGAGGCATATCCTCCACCACGCCTGAAGGTGTGTCCTCCGGTGCGCTGCTGTCTGCCAGCGGCGTCCCTGACAACTCATAGGATTCCTCTCCCTGATCCGCCCTGCTGCGCGCGCCAAGGGCAAAAGCCACCGTAACAGCTACCACAAAGATCAGCACAATGGGAAAGATAACCTTACAATGATCTAAAATATACTCAAGTACCGCTGACTTTTTATCCTTCATAACCATACCTTTCATTAGATGCAAAAAGCCGCAAGCGGCTTTTCGAAAATCATGTTTATTCCCGCGGGCAATGTGCCGCTTCCTTAGACAAATCAGGGTGATGCAAATGCACTCGACAGGAATCGAACCTGCATTAAAGGCGTCGGAGGCCTTCGTTCT
>CANDMD010000018.1 GCA_947385725.1 uncultured Lachnospiraceae bacterium
CCTTTCTGGGGACGGATTTTTCGGGTGAGGAGCGCCATCAGCGAAGGGTGGACCTGATCGAGAAGACGGAAATCTGAGGACGGAAATCTTAAGACGGAGATCCGAGGACTAATCTTTTAAGACGGAGACCGCAAGCAGATGGGATACGGCGGCGGGTAAAGGAGACCTGGATGAACAAAAGAGAAGACTATATCAGCTGGGATGAATATTTTATGGGTGTGGCACAGCTATCCGGTATGCGCTCCAAAGATCCCAGCACCCAGGTAGGGGCATGCATTGTCAGCATGGATAATAAGATATTGTCCATGGGATACAACGGTTTTCCCTGTGGCTGTGACGATGATGAGTTTCCCTGGGACAGGGAAGGGGAGGAACTGGATACTAAATATCCTTATGTTACCCATGGTGAATTAAACGCCATCCTGAATTATCGGGGCGGATCCCTGGAGGGTACAAAGTTGTATGTATCTCTTTTCCCCTGCAATGAGTGCGCAAAAGCGATCATCCAGGCGGGAATACGGACGGTGGTCTTTGACAGCGACAAGTATGAGGGATCGCCTGCAAACAGGGCTTCCAAGAAAATGTTTGACGCGGCAGGGGTCACTTATGTGCCCTACTCCAGGACAGGCAGGCAGATTCATATAAGCGTGTAAAGTGGCACACTGAAGAATACCAGGCGAAGGAATTTGCTTTGGACGGGCATTCTTCGTAATTGATTGTTTGCGATGAATGCAACGGCATAACGGAAAAGGTGAAAGGCAGGTGGTGACAGCGTGGGACAATATAAGAGGGTGGCAGTGCTGCTGACGATATTGCTTGTGGCCGGAGCGGTATTGTCCGCTTTTGATGTTCTTTCTGTGTCTGCCACCTCCACGACCCAGCAGCAGATCACGGACGAGGAGAACCAAAAGGATCAGCTGGAACAGGAACTGGATAAGACCCAGGATCAGCTGGAGGGACTTAAGGGAGTAAGCAGTGAATTGAAACAGGAACTGGGGAGCCTCAATGACCAGCTGACCCAGATTGTAAACAATCTGGCGGAACTGGAACTCCAGATCGCGGTAAAGGAACAGGAGATCGCGGATACCCAGGCGGCGCTGGAGGAGGCGAAGGAGACAGAGAACTGGCAGTATGAGTGCATGGTGCTGAGAGCCCGCGCCATGTATGAAATGCGAGAAGAGAGCCATATTAACGCACTGATCAGTGCGGGAAATTTTTCCGAAGTGCTCAATGCGGCGGATTACTATTCCAGGATCGCGAGATATGATCAGGAAAAGATGGAGGAATACACTGACAACAGGGAGTTGATAGAAGAGCACGAGGCGAGACTGCAGGCGGAACATATTGAATTGGAAAGTCTTAAGGTTCAGGTGGAAGCGGAAAAGAGCAGGGTTTCCGGATTGATCAGCCAGACCTCCAACTCCATATCCCGGTATGCGGATCAGATATCCGATGCGGAAAAGCGCGCCCTGGAATATGAACAGGAGATCAAGCAGAAAGAGCAGACCATAGAAGCACTGAAAAAGAAGTACGAAGAAGAACTGGCTCTGTCCCGGGCGGCGGCAAACGCGTCCTGGCGGGACATTTCCGAAGTCAGCTTTGACGAGAACGACAGGTATCTTCTGGCCAATCTGATTTACTGTGAGGCAGGCGCTGAGCCCTATGACGGGAAAGTGGCAGTGGGAAGTGTGGTCATCAACCGTGTGCTGAGTTCCAAATATCCGGATTCCGTGTTAGGTGTCATCTACCAGGGCGGGCAGTTTTCCCCCGTGGGCAGCGGCCGGCTGGCGCTGGCGCTGGAGGCAGGCAGGGCGAATGCGGACTGCTATCGTGCGGCGGACGAGGCCATGTCAGGTATCACCAATGTGGGCAATTGCGTTTATTTCCGGACACCCATAGAGGGGCTGGAAGGCATCCAGATCGGAGGCCACATTTTCTATTGATCATAATCCGAGGCGGTTCAGATAGGACTGGAGCCGGTCGAATTTGTCGCGATAGATCAGGGAGAGCAGATGATCCAGACTGCGCAGGCAGGAGGTCATCTGCTCTTTTGTGATCAGATCCCGTTCCATTGCCTCCGCAAGTTCGTCCAGATCCACTACTTCCAGCCGTCCGTCGGGATAGAGAATGACATCCGCCAGCAGATCTGTGACAGTGAGGGAAGCCTCCGCCTCGTTAAACGTAAAGTCTACAATGTCACAGTACCACCGCAGCAGCGCGCCGTCCTGACGGTACATTTTGCTGACTTTAATTCCGTCCTGCAGAAAATAGCAGGAGCATCCGTGGGAAAATTCGGTCTTGGGATTCAGCGTTTCCCATCGGGTGACAATGTGCTCGTCATCCTGCTCCACGATCACGTCATCCTTTAAATGAGTGCATTCCGGAGGGATGATTCTTTTGCGGTATAGTGTCTTAACGTTCATCTTGTTCCTCATTTCTTTGCGGGAAATTTTAAGTATAAAATACTTCAATTAAAATATGCTTAAGCTATAAAATATTTCGGTTACAGGACAGTTTTGGAAAAGGAATAAAGGGTCTGGGAGGGATCGTATGGGGACAAAGGCCCTTTTCCATCCAGATCATGTCGCTCCACGCGTTCTGCTTAAACCCGGAAGAGTGGAAGTGGGCCACGGTTTTGTAGCCGAACCTTTCGTGGAAGGAGATGCTTGCCGGATTGGGATAGGCGATGCAGGCGCAGAGATTGCAGATATTCTGCATGGCCAGAACCTTTTCCAGCGCCCGGTACAGCGCCGTCCCGATGCCTTTGTGTCCCAGGTCATCCCTGATATAGATGGAGGTCTCCACAGACCAGTCATAGGCGGCTCTGTCCTTAAAGGCAGAAGCATAGGCATAGCCCAGGAGGATGCCGTCTTCTTCCGCGGCCAGGTAAGGATACTTTTCCAGCGTGTGGCGGATCCTTTCGGCAAAGGTTTTCATGGAAGGCACTTCATACTCGAAGGTAATGGAGGTGTTTTCCACATAGGGGGCATAAATACGCAGAAGCTGCGGGGCATCTGCGGGAGAAGCGTGCCGGATGATCATGGGTCTCTCCTTTATGTAATCTGAGTTCTTTGTTGTTTTGTAAAAATACTACAGCCAGAGCAAAAAGAAGTCAACAAAAAAAATCGGATTCTGTCTATCAAAATCTGGACATTTTTTCCTAAATTAGTTATACTATTAGAGATATACTGCAAACAGAGGTGTCAGGATGAAGCGACGCAAGGGCATTGACAATAGTGTAGCCCAGGCGCTGGCGATGGTAATGCAGTTCGGCATCAATATGCTGGTGCCCATCTGCCTTATGTCGGCACTGGGGATCTGGCTGGACAGAAAATATGACACTTCCTTCTGGATGATAGTACTGTTCATTGCCGGTGCGGCAGCAGGCGCCCAGAATGTATACCGCATGGCAAAGCAGGTATACGGGGGAGATAATAAGGAACCGGACAAGGAGCAAAGACGTTCCAGTGAAAATAGCAGAAAGATTGAGAAAGAGAAATAGGACGCTTCTGGAGTTGCAGATCGGCATTGTGCTGATCGGCATGGTCTGTCAGCTTGTAGGCGCTTTTATTGTGGAACGGCAGATGTATTACGCGAAAAGCCTGTGGTTTGGCGTACTGATGTCCCTGGCGGCTAGTGTCCACATGTATCGTACTCTGGACAGGGGACTGGACTATGGCGCGGATGCCTCCAAGATCATATTCAGGGGATATCTGTTCCGGTATGCCTTTCTGGTTTTCGTGCTGGCGGTGGCCATGGTGACAGGGGTCATGAATCCGCTGGTTTTGTTCATGGGGTATATGAGTTTGAAAGTAGCGGCGTTTTTACAGCCGTTTACCCATAAATTATGCAATGCTTTTTTCCATGAGACTGATCCGATCCCGGCGCCATTGCCGGAGGAGGAAGCCTCAGGGGGGGAGGAAGCTTCCCGGGAGGTTTCCGGAGAATGATGCTTTGCTGAGTTCCAGGAAGCACCCATTAGCTTTAGAATATGAAAAGGAGGTGAAACTATGGAACATGGCATATTGTTATCCGGTGCCGATATTGACTTTATGATTCATGGAGTTGTCAAGTACTCCTTCCTCGGTCATGAGGTGTGGATAACAACAACACATGTATGCGTCCTGATCGTCATGCTGATTCTGATTGGTTTTGCCATTGCAGCCAACCGGGCGATGGCCAAAGCGTCTGAAGTGCCCTCGGGTTTTCAGAACGTGGTGGAGCTGATAGTGGAAAAACTGGATGGGGTTGTAGATGGTCCGATGGGCAAGGCGGCTCCAAGGTTTTACAATTACATCGGAACCATCTTCATATTTATCCTGTTCAGCAATATATCGGGTCTTTTGGGATTGAGGCCGCCTACGGCGGATTACGGTGTGACGCTGCCTCTGGGTATTCTGACCTTTACGCTGATCCATTTTAATAAGATCAAATACCAGAAGCCGATGACCATCTGGAAGGATCTGTGCTCGCCGCTGCCACCCTGGCTGCCGATCTGGCTGCCCATCAATATTATCAGTAATGTTGCGGTGCCCATATCCCTGTCCCTGCGTCTGTTTGCCAACGTGCTGTCCGGCACGGTCATGATGGCATTGATATACGGACTTCTGGGCTGGATAGCGACAATCTGGCCGGCAGCGCTGCATGTGTATTTTGATTTGTTCTCCGGAGCAATTCAAACTTATGTGTTCTGTATGCTGACCATGACCTATATCTCGAATGAGATAGGCGACGGCACACGCCGATAGTGAAAATTGAATCAATAATAACAAACTAAAAACAGTCCCGGAATGGAGATGCCCGGGAGAATTTACAGATGCGGTTTAAGCAGATGAAAATTGCTCCCCTGACAGAGGGCATGGAAGAGTAGGGACGGAACTTTAATGGAGGAAAAAAAATGGAATTTAATTCAAACTTTATTTTAGGTTGTTCCGCAATTGGTGCAGGTCTGGCAGTTATCGCCGGTATTGGACCTGGTGTCGGACAGGGTATCGCAGCAGGACATGCGGCGGCGGCAGTTGGACGTAATCCCGGAGCGAAGGGAGACGTAATGTCTACCATGCTTCTCGGTCAGGCAGTTGCGGAGACCACCGGTCTGTACGGTCTGCTTGTTGCCATGCTGCTGATGTTTGTAAAACCCCTTCTGCCCTAATCTATGAAAATGAAACGCTTAGATTTTTATAGGCAGAAAGGAGGCAAAGAATGATACTTTTAACAGGGGGCGAGTCCATGGAGAGATTGTTTGATCTGGACTGGCAGCTTCTGGCAGATTCCTGTCTGACCATCATTGCAGTCTTTGTCCTGTTTCTGGCACTGAGCTACTTTTTGTTCAATCCTGCCAGAAAGCTTCTGAACAGCCGTAAGGAAAAGATTCAGGGTGAACTGGAAACAGCCAGAAAGGACATGGAGGATGCCCGGGGCTTAAAAGCAGAATATGAGAGTAAGCTTCAGGAGATCAACAAGGAAGCGGAGAGCATCCTGAGTGATGCCCGTAAGAGGGCGCTGAACAATGAAAACCAGATCATTGCCCAGGCGAAGGAAGAAGCCGCCGCTATTCTTGACAGAGCCCGCACGGAAGCAGAACTTGAGAAACAGAAGATGTCTGATGACATAAAGAAAGAAATGATTTCCATTGCATCCCTTATGGCCGGCAAGGTAGTATCGGCATCCATTGATACCACCGTGCAGAATCAGTTGATTGATGAAACCTTGAAGGAAATGGGTGATAAGACATGGCTAAGTTAGTTTCAAAGACATATGGCGAAGCCTTGTTTGAGATCGCGATGGAATCAGGTGAGGACAAGGCACAGGAGCTGATGGAGGAAATCCTCGGCGTAAGAGCCGTGCTTCAGCAGAACCCTGAATTTGACGAGCTGATGAAGCATCCGGGCATCCCGAAGCAGGAGAAGCTTCAGGTGCTGAAGGAGGTCTTCAAGGGACGTGTCAGTGAAGAACTGGAGAGTTTTCTGGAGGTTATTGTCTCCAAGGAACGATACAGGGATATGCCCGACATTTTCAGTTACTTTGTGGACCGTGTGAAGGAGACAAGAAAGATCGGCGTGGCGTATGTCACCACCGCGGTGGAACTGACGGCTGCGCAGAGATCTGCCGTTGAGTCAAGGATCCTGGACACTACCGCGTACAAGTCAATGGAAATGCATTATACAGTGGATGCGTCGATCATTGGCGGAATGATCATCAGGATCAACGACAGAGTGGTGGACAGCAGTATTCGTTCAAAACTGGACGGTTTGAAAAAACAATTATTACAAATCCAGCTGGGATGACCGGTTGGAGGAAAGGTGAGACAGATCCATGAATTTAAGACCAGAAGAAATAAGTTCAGTTATCAAGGATCAGATTAAGAGATACGCGTCCAGCCTGGATGTATCCGATGTGGGTACTGTGATTCAGGTGGCGGACGGTATCGCTCGTGTACATGGACTGGAAAATGCCATGCAGGGTGAACTGCTGGAATTTCCCGGTGAAGTATACGGTATGGTGCTCAACCTGGAAGAGGATAACGTTGGTGTGGTACTGCTGGGCAGTGCTAAAAATATTAACGAGGGAGATACCGTCAAGACCACGGGACGAGTTGTGGAGGTTCCCGTAGGAGACGCCATGCTGGGGCGTGTTGTCAATGCCCTGGGGCAGCCTATTGACGGCAAGGGTCCCATTCAGACGAGTTCCTTCCGTAAGATTGAGCGTGTTGCAAGCGGAGTTATTACCAGAAAGAGTGTAGATACCCCCCTCCAGACAGGTATCAAGGCTATTGATGCCATGGTGCCCATCGGAAGAGGCCAGCGTGAGTTGATCATTGGCGACCGTCAGACCGGTAAGACCGCTATCGCCATTGATACGATCATTAACCAGAAGGGTCAGAACGTAAAATGTATTTACGTTGCCATCGGTCAGAAGGCTTCCACCATTGCAAATATCGTTAAGACCCTGGAGGAGCATGGCGCCATGGCATATACCACCGTTGTGGTATCCACAGCCAGCGACCTGGCTCCCTTACAGTACATCGCCCCTTATTCCGGATGTGCCATCGGCGAGGAATGGATGGAGGCAGGACAGGACGTGCTGGTCATTTACGATGACCTGAGCAAGCATGCTACCGCTTACCGTACACTCTCCCTGCTGCTCCGCCGTCCGCCCGGGCGTGAGGCATATCCCGGAGATGTATTCTATCTGCATTCCAGACTGCTGGAGCGTGCGGCGAGAATGAGCGAGGAGTACGGAGGAGGCTCCCTGACTGCGCTGCCTATCATCGAGACGCAGGCAGGCGATGTATCCGCATATATTCCCACCAATGTCATCTCCATCACCGACGGACAGATCTATCTGGAGACAGAGATGTTTAACTCCGGTTTCCGCCCCGCAGTCAATGCAGGCCTTTCCGTATCCCGTGTAGGCGGCGCCGCGCAGATCAAGGCTATGAAGAAGATCGCGGCTCCTATCCGTACGGAGCTTGCACAGTACAGGGAGCTGGCAGCGTTCACGCAGTTCGGATCAGAACTGGACGCGGACACCAAGGAAAAGCTGGCCCAGGGCGAGCGGATCAAGGAGGTATTGAAGCAGCCTCAATACAAGCCCATGCCTGTACAGTACCAGGTTATCATTATCTATGCGGTAACGAACAAGTATCTGCTGGATGTGCCTGTGGATGAAATCACCAGATTTGAGAAGGAGCTCTTTGAGTTCCTGGATACAAAGTATGCTGAGATTCCGAACAGCATCGCCGAGGAGAAGGTGATCTCCGATCAGACGGATGAACTTCTGGGGAAGGCGATCAAGGAGTTCAAGGCACAGTTCTTAAAATAGAAATGAGGACAAATTATGGCATCAATGCGTGATATAAAGCGACGCAAAAGCAGTATCCAGGGTACTCAGCAGATCACAAAGGCCATGAAGCTGGTATCCACTGTAAAGCTGCAGCGTGCCAGAAGCAACGCGGAGCGTTCCAAGTCGTACTTTAACTGCATGTTTGAAACAGTGAACAGTATTTTGAAGCGTGTGGGTCATATTGAGCATAAGTATCTTGTACCCGGCCAGTCACAGAAGAAGGCAGTGATCGTCATCACATCCAACCGCGGGTTGGCGGGCGGCTACAACTCTAATGTGGTAAAGCTGGTGACCAGACATCCCGAATGGATGAAGGAGGATCTGGTGATCTACCCCATCGGCAGTAAGGGACATGATGCCCTGGCAAGAAACGGCTATGATATCAGGGAATGTGAAAACGCGATCATGGACGCGCCCGCATATGTGGATGCAATGGCACTGGCAAAGCGGCTGTTACAGTCCTTTGCAGAGGGTGAGATCGGAGAGATCTATCTTGCCTACACCGCGTTTAAGAACACGGTCAGCCATGTACCCACACTGCTCAGACTGCTTCCCATAAGCTGTGAGGCCGGGGAGCCCGGGGAGGCTCCAAAGGCGGAAGCGATCATGAATTTTGAGCCTGAGGATGTGGAGGCGCTGGATCTGATCGTGCCCAAATATGTTACCAGCCTGATCTATGGCGCCCTTGTGGAGGCTGTGGCGAGTGAGAACGGTGCACGTATGCAGGCAATGGACAATGCGACCAGCAATGCGGAGGATATGATCAGCGATCTGTCGCTTAAGTATAACAGGGCAAGACAAGGCTCTATTACACAGGAATTAACAGAAATAATAGCGGGTGCAGAGGCGCTCGGCTAAAAAGGCACTGATAGTTGTGCCGACTGCAGTCGGCATGACGGAACAGTGAAAGGTTTAGAGGATTTGTCCGTGCAGCTGTTTTCAGTGGCTGCGGACAGATCGGGAGAAATGAAAAGCATGCCTGCGCATGCGGGCAGGAAAGAGGTAGAAATGGCAGGAGAAAACAGAGGTAAGATTACCCAGGTCGTTGGAGCGGTGCTGGACATCCGTTTCGATGAGGGTAAACTTCCCGAGATCAACGAAGCGATTCGTATTTCTACCAGGGACGGCGGTGAGCTTACCGTGGAGGTTTCCCAGCACCTGGGAGACGACACGGTGAGATGTATTGCAATGGGAAGCACCGACGGCCTGGTCAGGGGAATGGATGCGATCGCGACAGGCGCTCCCATTTCGGTTCCGGTGGGCGAGAAGACGCTGGGACGGATTTTCAACGTTTTGGGTCAGCCTATAGATAATAAACCGGCTCCTGAGGGAGTTTCCTACGAACCCATCCACAGGCCTGCGCCTCAGTTTGAGGAGCAGTCTACCGAGACAGAACTTCTGGAGACAGGGATCAAGGTCGTCGATCTGCTCTGCCCTTACCAGAAGGGCGGTAAGATCGGTCTGTTCGGCGGCGCCGGAGTAGGTAAGACCGTATTGATCCAGGAACTGATCCGTAATATCGCTACCGAGCACGGCGGATATTCCGTATTTACCGGCGTGGGCGAGCGTACCCGTGAGGGTAACGATCTTTACCATGAGATGACGGAATCAGGAGTTATTGATAAGACCACCATGGTATTCGGACAGATGAACGAGCCCCCCGGAGCGAGAATGAGGGTAGGTCTGACCGGTCTGACCATGGCGGAGTACTTCCGTGACAAGGGCGGCAAGGACGTGCTGCTGTTCATAGACAATATTTTCCGTTTCACACAGGCAGGAAGCGAGGTGTCCGCCCTGCTGGGACGTATGCCTTCCGCAGTAGGCTACCAGCCTACGCTGCAGACGGAGATGGGTGCGCTGCAGGAGAGGATCACATCCACCCGCAACGGTTCCATCACCTCCGTTCAGGCGGTATATGTGCCTGCGGACGACCTGACTGACCCCGCTCCCGCGACTACATTCGCACATCTGGATGCTACCACCGTATTGTCCCGTTCCATCGTGGAGCTGGGTATCTATCCGGCGGTGGATCCTCTGGAGTCCACTTCCCGTATTCTGGATCCCAGGATTGTGGGTGAGGAGCATTACAGGACTGCCCGGGGTGTGCAGGAGATCCTGCAGCGCTATAAGGAGCTTCAGGATATTATTGCGATCCTTGGTATGGATGAATTGTCCGAGGAGGATAAGCTGGTGGTGTCCCGTGCCCGTAAGGTACAGAGATTCCTGTCCCAGCCTTTCTTCGTGGCAGGGCAGTTCACGGGTCTGGAGGGAAAATATGTACCCATCAATGAGACCATCCGCGGCTTCAAGGAGATCCTGGAAGGAAAGCATGACGATGTTCCCGAGAGTTACTTCCTGAATGCAGGCGGCATCGATGACGTGTTAGCCAAGATCAAATAATGGAGGTAGGCTATGGCAGAAAAGAGTTTTAACCTGCGCATTATCACTCCTGAGAGAGTCTTCTATGAGGGTGAGGCGGAGATGGTGGAGTTCAACACCACCGAAGGTCAGGTTGGCGTGCTGCCGGGACATATTCCGCTTACCGTTATCATTAAGCCGGGTATTTTGCATATCCACGAGGCGGAGGGGGAGAAAATGGCTGCGCTTCACGCCGGGTTTGCCGAGATCCTTCCCGAAGGTATCACGATCCTGGCTGAGATAGTCGAGTGGCCTGACGAGATTGATGAGGGTCGTGCCGAGGCTGCAAGAGAGCGTGCCGAGGAGAGACTGCACAGCAGGACTCCGGAGACCGATATTGCAAGGGCTGAGACGGCGTTGCAGAGAGCAATCGCACGTATTCAGGTACTAAAGTAAGCAGTAAAAGGCAGAGTAAGAGCAGGGCTGTAAGCAACAAAAGGGATAAATATGCATATGCTGATAAAAAGACTTTCGGAGATGCATATGGAAACGAACCTTAAGTTGCTGCAGCCCATTCCTTTTTATATGTCATACCCGGGCTATTTCGGACCGGGCAGAGAAACCCAGATGCTACAGGATATGGAATATCTACAGCAGATGTACCCTGATACCGTCAAGAGATGCCAGCGCAGGGTCGCTGAAATCTTAGACAGGACAGACTATGAGGGAAGCGTGATCTATGACGAATATCCTGACAGACTGAGCCTGTTACACCTGGCGGATTCCATGAAGAGGACGCTGGAGCAGGAGGGTCTGGAGCCTTCCGAGGACATCGTACAGCTCCTTCTGCTAAACGAAGTATATAAGCGCAGGCATGGCGGCCGGCGCGGAAGGATTTTTTAGAGAGAAAACTTACCATGGAAAAATTGAGAGAACTGTTTCAACAGATGTTGAGCGTTGATTTAATACAAATGACCCTGAGCAACAGCAGAGATGCAGACCGTGCCGGAAAGGTTAAGATCCGGCCGGTCCTTTTGAAGGACGGATTACTGTTTCAGGAGACCCTGTACCGCGGGACCCAGGTATTCCACAGGAATGATACGGGCAGTGAGCTTTTGCCTCGGCTGATGGCGTATATGGAAAACCTGTTTCAACAGGCGGAACTGAAGGGCAGGACACAGGAAGCCACTGTTCTGGTCAGCAGGAAGGGAACCGTCACCGTCAAGAAAAGGAAGACAGCGGGAAACGCGGCGGAAGCCGGGCGGGAAGCGGACAACCTTTCCCATAACCGGACGAAGCAGTATATCCTTCAGGAGGGGAAGCCGGTGGATTTCCTGGTGGGACTGGGGGTGCAGACCCCTGACGGCAGGATTGCCAGGGCGAAATATGATAAGTTCCGTCAGATCAACCGCTATCTGGAGTATATAGAAGATGTGCTGGACAGGCTGCCGGCGGACAGGACGATACGCATCATAGATTTTGGCTGCGGCAAATCTTATCTTACTTTTGCCATGTATCACTATTTGCATCAGCTTCAGGGAAGGGATATCCAGGTTACGGGACTGGATCTGAAAAAGGATGTCATAGAGCATTGCAACCGGTTGGCGGAGAAGCTTCATTATGACAGGATTCACTTTGAGCAGGGTGATATCCAGAATTATCAGGGAGCGGAAACTGTGGATATGGTGGTATCCCTCCACGCCTGTGACAAGGCCACTGATTATGCCCTGGAAAAGGCGGTGAAATGGGGAGCGGGCGTCATTATGGCGGTTCCCTGCTGTCAGCATGAATTAAACGGACAGATACATTGTGATATTTTGCAGCCTGTGTTAAAATATGGACTGATCAGGGAACGCGTGTCAGCCCTGATTACGGACGCGCTCCGTGCAGACCTGCTGGAAAGGCAGGGGTATCGGGTACAGATACTGGAGTTCATTGACATGGAGCATACGCCTAAAAATCTGATGATACGCGCCGTGAAGGAAAGCAGGATGCGGAAACCTGAAAAAAACGCCGCCTCCCTGGAGGAGGTCATGGACTTTCTGCATGTGGATCCCACACTGGAGCGGCTGCTGCGCTGCGACATGGAGGTTTGAATGAAAAGAAGCATCATAAAGCTGGCTGTGTTTATAGCCGTGTTTATAGCCGCGTTATTCATAGTAGGAAAGATAATGAACCAGGGGCATGATAATCTTACCATGGAAATGGCGCCGGCGACTTTTCCGCTGATCTCCATGGAGATGGACGGAGTGGCGTACAATCAGCTTCACGGATATAAGAACCCGATGGATGTCTCTTTTCAGAGAGATACCGTTACCGCGCTGGGAGAGAGACGTAATACGGATTTCCGGATTGACACGTATGG
The DNA here is from genome assembly GCA_947385725.1 of uncultured Lachnospiraceae bacterium. Lineage (GTDB taxonomy): Bacteria > Bacillota > Clostridia > Lachnospirales > Lachnospiraceae > Acetatifactor. The sequence goes on from CANDMD010000018.1 coordinate 12,569, forward strand.
CAGAATGATTGACAGCATCACCATTGAGGTGCGCAACGCTGACGGCAGCCGGCTGATTGAGAATACAGAGCTTTCGGAGTACACCCAGCATGGCAATGTGATCAGCGGAACGATCGCCCTGAAGGACCTGATAGACAGGGACACGGAATACTCCATGGCTATCCTGCTGGATTCAGAGGGGGAAAATATTTATTATTATACCCGCGTGGTCTGGAGCGACAGTCTGTTTGTTGCAGAGAAGCTGGATTATGTCCTGGACTTTCATAACAGGCTATACGACAGGGAGGCGGCCAGGGAACTGACAAAATACCTGGAGTCCAATGCCCGCCTGGAGGATAACAGTTCTTTCCATAAGGTGAATATCCATAGCAGTTTCCGGCAGATCACGTGGGGAGAACTGCCTGTGAGAGAAGTGACAAAGCCGGTGGTGCAGCTGACAGATGTAGCCAGTCAGACGGCGTCATTCCTGGTGAATTATACCGTGTCCACATCCGCGGACGGGCGGAACCAGACCTATTATCAGGTGCAGGAGCATTACCGCATCCGTTACACTGCGGAAAGGATATATCTGTTAGATTATGAGCGCACTATGACACAGATCCCGGATATGGATCATATCTGCGCCAATGATAAAATCCTTTTGGGCATCACAGCCCCGGACATTCCCATGGTGGAGAGTGAGGACGGGAATATTGTGGTGTTCGTGGTGGCAGGGCAGATGCTCAGCTACAATCCGGTCACGAATAAGATGACGGTTATTTTTAGCTTTTATAATGAGGATAATGAAGATGACCGCACGATGTATGACCAGCATGACATGAAGATACTGGACGTGGATGAAGGCGGGAATATTCAGTTTGCAGTTTATGGCTATATGAACCGCGGCCGCCATGAGGGGGAGGTGGGCATTCAGCTATACAGCTACAACAGCAGCCTCAATACGCTGGAAGAGATCGTCTACATTCCCTATGATAAGACCTTTTCCGTTCTTTCGGCGGAAATGGAGCAGCTTTTGTACTTAAACCGGGATCAGGAGCTGTATCTGGAGTTGAACCAGACCGTGTTTGGGATCAATCTGGCAGAGAAGACTTATTATCCGTTGATACATGTCAATCAGGACGGGAGCGTTCACGTATCCGATAATCATAAGATCGTGGTCTGGACCGAGGCGGACGACATATACCAGAGCCGTAATCTGAATATTAGAAATCTCAGCAACGGCGATCAGGATGTGATTCAGGTCGGGCAAAATGAGGTGATTCGTCCTCTGGGATTTATGGAAGAGGATGTGATCTATGGAGTGGCGAGACGGGATGATGTTGTGGAAGAAAATATCGGGGAAGCCTTCCTGCCTATGTATAAGATCTGTATCAGCAGTTCGGATGGCAGACTGTTGAAGGAGTACAGCCAGCCGGGCATTTATGTGACAGGATGCCGTGTGGAGAACAACCAGCTGATCCTGGACCGCATGGAGCGGCTGGAATCCGGGGAATACCGGGAGACGACCCAGGATCATATTATGAATAATGCGGAATCAGGAAGCAGCAGGAATGTGATCGTTACCGCTGATATTGATATTTATGAGAGATATGTGCAGATCCAGACGAGGGCAGAGATTGACAGCAGGTCATTTAAGGTTCTGAATCCCAAGGAGGTAGTGTTTGAAGGCGGGAGGGAACTGCATCTGCCTGAGCCGGAGGAGGGCGAGAGGTATTATGTCTACGGCCCTTACGGCGTGGACGGCATCTTTGCGTCTCCGGCCGGCGCTGTGAACCTTGCATATGAAATATCCGGCGTGGTAGTGGATGAAAGCGGGGAGTGTATCTGGCTGAGAGGCAACAGGGTGGTCAGGAACCAGATCATGGCTATCAAGGAAGCCTCCGTCACAGAGACAAAGGACAGCTTGGCCGTATGCCTGGATACGATCTTCAAGTTTGAAGGACTGGTGAGAAATTCCGAATATCTGCTGGGGCAGGGATACACGGTGATGGAGATCCTGGAGGATAACCTGGAAGATGCGCGTATCCTGGATCTTAAGGGGTGCAACCTGGATGCCCTGCTGTATTATACCAACAGGGACATCCCGGTGCTCGCACTTCTGGAAAACGGGGAAGCAGTCCTGGTAACGGGATTCAATGAGTACAATGTGGTCATCATGGAACCGGCCACAGGCACTTTATATAAGAAGGGCATAAATGATTCCACGGCATGGTTCGAGGAAAACGGAAACTGCTTCATCACTTATGTGCGTAAGGAGTAGGGAAAATATATTTTCTGTATTTATTCAGGACGGTTAACAGGAGCATGCCCAGGATTCCGCAGGAAAGGATTTCGCCTGCACCCACTGTGAGAAAGGAAAGCCAAAGAGGCCTGATCCCGTAAGCGTAATAGAGGATAAAGGGTACAATGATCGTGTTGGCGGAAATGGGAGGAACGGGAGCCAGCCATTTGTGCTTCCGCAGTAACCAGGTGAATACGGCTCCGATCAGCGTGGCAAGCGTGCCGAACAGTATGTCGGGAAGGGCGCATCCGGTGAGGATATTGGCCAGCAGACAGCCCAGGGTAAGCCCCGGAATGGCGGCAGGGGTGAAAAAGGGTAAAATGGTGAGCGCTTCAGAGAAGCGTACCTGGACGGCGTAATTAGCCAGACCAAAGGCGTTGGCGACAAAAGTCAGCACAACATAGAGCGCAGCAATGACGCTGGCGTGGACGATAAACAATACTTTCTGATTCATTTTTTTTCTCCTTTAGTTTTGTTTTACGTGAGGAAGGTCTCGAACTCACGAATCCTTGATACTATACCATAGACGGAGGAGATGTGCAAGATACAATTCAGCCCCGATAGTGTTTGGCGGCTTTTTGGGCTGACTCCCCTGCGTCTGTCTTCTACCAGTTCAAATAGATACTGACCTGTTTTATTGTATAACAAAATGGTGATAAAGACTCAGAACCAGCTTTAAGAGCATTGTAAGTTTCTTGGATATCTGGTTTATATCATATTTGCCAAACTGATTTATCGTTTGCTTTTCTTCCATAAAGATACAGCTGCTTGATTCTCAATAATCATACATTGCGGACTGCATGGCGCCGTCGTCCCTTTGGCCGGAAGTCCCCACCAGAAAGCCGCCAAACACTATCGGGGCTGAACCGCAACGGAACAATAACTTGCTTTATGGCGGATTCGTGTTAAAATAAGAATGACATGAACAGATCAATGGAAACCGGAGGAATGTTTTGAAGAGATATGGAAAGCGGGCCGCAGTGGTGTGGATCAGCCTTGCTGCGATTCTGTCCGGAGGCTGCGGCATACAGGCAGAACAGGAAAATAACAGCAGTCCTTATCCCGCGGTTGAGGGAATGGAGAACACGCCGGTAGTGGATTATTCTGTGCCCCGCACTCTGCCCAATGTACTGGTAGACACCAGAGGGTACACTGCGGAGTGCGAAAAGCGGGCAGCAGTGAAAGGCCGTGAACTGCCGGAGACGTTCCGGCTTTTGGATGCGGATACCGGAGAAGAAGTCTACAGCGGTCTGCTGGAGAAGATATCATACAATGATGAACTGGGATTGTACACGGGACTGGTCTGCTTTGACGAGTATGATACGGAGGGGACCTACTACCTGGAGTGCGATATGGTAGGACAGTCTTATCGGTTTGGCATTGAGGAAGCCATGTATACAGAATTGTTTCGGGAGACATATGACCTTATGATAGAGGACTGTAAGAATCATTCGCTGGCTGTGTCGGATGCCATGGTGCTGCTGGTGGCATACGAGTGGTATGGCGGGGTCTTTCCGGACGAAGACGGGGATCAGATTCCCGATGTGCTGAAAACATTACAGTCCTGGATCTCCTACATGGAGGAATCAGAGTCTGGAGAGACGGACAATGCCCTATATGCGGCGTTTCTGGCGAAATTCAGCTACCATTTCCAGAAATTTGACCAAACCTATGCAACGGACTGTCTGCGGAGAGCCTCCACAGTATTCGGGCAGGTGCAGACGATGCCAGGCAGGGACGCCGATGCTTTTTTCGCGCTGACGGAGTTATACCGGGCTACCGGCCTGTATACTTACCGTAATCAGATCAGCGACTATGGAAGTTTCTTTGAAAACAACGGAAGTTATCTGGAGGAATCCAGCTATTTATATGGAACCATGACCTATATGTCGACCAGGCAGAAGGTGGACGTGGAGTTGTGCGAATTATTTATGACCAGCCTCACCAATCGGGGAGAAGAGATCTCCAAGAGATATGAGGACATGATCCATCCGGTGCTGGCACGGAATAACGGGGTGGACGACCTGTTAAAGAGTGCAGTGGAATTGTCATGCGCCAACTATGTTTTGAATACTTATCAATATACACAGATCACGGAGGAGTTTCTGCATTATCTCATGGGACAGAATGCGGAATCTGTCTGTTTCTATCCCGGGGAGGGAGACAGGAGCAGCTATATGCTTCTGTTCGCACAGCTGGCGGAAACACACAGGAAAGAGAAATAGCGTAACAATTCGGAAGATGCCTCCGCGAAATAATAAGCAGAGTGAGCAGCCTGCGGAAAGGGATGTGAATCAGGATGAAAGTGATAGTGTTAGCAGGGGGAACCAGCACGGAGAGGGATGTGTCCTTAAGTTCCGGCAGCAGGATCTACAAGGCGCTTAAGGCCAAGGGACATCAGGCCATCCTTCTGGATGTTTATCTGGGATATGAGGGCGACACCGAGGGGGTTTTCGGAAAGGATATGGACTGGGCGGCGCAGATTGGAGCCATAGGCGAGAAAAATCCTGATCTGGAGGCGGTCAGGGCGCTGAGGAAGGACGGGGAAAAAAGCTTTTTCGGTCCCCATGTGCTGGAACTCTGCCAGAGCGCGGACGCGGTTTTTATGGCCCTTCACGGTGCAAACGGGGAGGATGGAAAGATTCAGGCATGTCTGGAGCTGCTGGGTGTTCCCTACACGGGAACGGACTTTGTCAGTGCGGCCATGGCCATGGATAAGGGAATCACAAAGGATATTTTCAGGGCTTATGATATTCCTACGCCGGCGGGGATCCGTCTGAAAAGGGGGGAGCAGGAGTCTGAGAAGATCCCTTTCCCATGTATCGTAAAGGCATGCTGCGGAGGCTCCAGCGTAGGGGTCTGTATCGCCCGCAATGACGAGGAGTATCTTGCGGCAAAGGAAGAGGCCTACCGTTATGACCAGGAGGCAATCGTGGAACAATATATAGCGGGAAGGGAATTTTCCGTGGGCGTCATGGAGGGCAGGGCGCTGCCGGTCATCGAAATAGCGCCCAAGGCCGGCTTTTACGATTATAAGAATAAGTATCAGGCGGGCAGCACGGTGGAAACCTGTCCCGCCCGGATCCCGGAAGCTAAGGCAGAGGAGATGCAGAGGATCGCAGAGAGGGTATTTCAGGCGCTGCGGCTGAAAAGTTATGCCAGAATGGATTTCATGATGAGCAATGAGGGAGAGGTTTATTGTCTGGAGGCCAATACCCTGCCGGGGATGACTCCCATTTCCCTTTTTCCTCAGGAGGCGGCGGCAGTAGGCGTCAGCTTTGAGGAGCTTTGCGAAAAGATATTGGAGAGTGCGTTCAGGAAAGGATAGACAGGATGGATTTCACTTTAGGAGAGATTGCGGCAGCCTGCGGCGGGAAGCTGATTCTGCGGGGAAATATTTCCACGGACAGGCAGATCAGCTCTGTGACCATTGACTCCAGGCAGGTCGCGGAGGGAGGCGTGTTCCTCGCCACTGTGGGGGAGCGGGTGGACGGTCACAGGTTTATTTCTTCCGTCTTTGAGCAGGGGGCGGTTCTGGCCGTCACCCAGAAAACGCCTGAGCAGGCGGAGGCGGACACCGGAGTCAGTTCGGAAAACTGGGGCAGTTACCTGCTGGTGGAGAATACGCTGCAGGCGTTGAAGGACATGGCGGAATATTACCGGGGGAAGCTGTCCATCCCTGTGGTGGGGATTACGGGAAGCGTGGGAAAGACCAGCACCAAGGAATTTATCGCCAGTGTGCTCTCGGAAAAGTATCAGGTGCTGAAAACGGATGGAAATTATAACAATGAGATCGGCGTTCCCCTGACGCTGCTCAGGATCCGCGGGGAGCATACGGCGGCTGTGGTGGAGATGGGCATCAGTGATTTCGGAGAGATGCACAGGCTCAGTAAAATGGCAAGGCCTGACATTTGTGTCATAACAAACATCGGGCAATCTCATCTGGAAAACCTGAAAACCCGCGACGGCATCCTGAAAGCAAAGTCAGAAATATTTGACTATATGGCTGAGAACGGCCAGGTCTGCCTGAACGGCGGGGACGATAAACTGAGCGCCCTCACCGAGATCAGGGGGAGGAAGCCCCATTTCTTTGGCTGGGGTGACAATCCCATGGAGGAAGTGACGGTGGGAGATGTAGTGAGCCATGGTCTGTGGGGCAGTGACGCCGTGCTGACGATCAGACGGCACGGCAGCGGCGGATCGGATATCGCAGCGGCAGCGGCACAGGCAGCGGATGCAGCGTTTGCGGAGGTGCAGACGATGGGGGCGGCGTCTGGAAAAGGACAGTCGGCAGATACTGCATCTGTGGAAGAGAAAATAGAGATCCATGTGCCCTTGCCAGGCCGGCATATGGTGTTGAACAGTGCGGCCGCCGCCTGTGTGGCGGGGCTTCTGGGGCTGACGCCGGAACAGATCGGGGCAGGCATCCGCAAGATCAGGCCGGTAAACGGAAGAAACAACCTGATCCGGCTGCGGGAGTATACTCTCATAGACGACTGTTACAACGCCAATCCCGCGTCCATGAAAGCGGCTGTCGATCTGCTTGCCATGGCGGACACGACGAAAGTGGCGATCCTGGGCGATATGTTTGAGCTGGGGGAAAATTCCCATGCCCTTCACGGGGAAATCGGCGCTTATGCCGCTGCCGCAGGCATTGACAGGATCTGCTGTGTGGGAGAGGAAGCGGCATATATGTACCGGGCTGCCTGCGGACAGACTGCCTCAGCAGCGCAGGCTGTCTATTTTTCCACGAAGGAGGAGCTGCTCAAGGCATTGGAAAGTGACCTGACGCAATATGTCCCCAGGGGAAGCACGGTGCTTGTCAAGGCGTCCCACGGTATGGAATTTACAGAGATTGTGGAAAGATTCAAAGACGAATAAACCTTTATAAAATCTTAATTCTTTTTTCGTGCCGATGTGGGAAAATAGGATTGAGATTTTAGCTTTTTTGGGGTGTAAAGGGGTAATAAATATGAGTGAAAATATCCTGATCGTGGATGATGAAAAGGAAATTGCGGATCTGGTGGCGCTGTATCTGAGAAACGAAGGGTACGAAGTATTTCTGTGCTATAGCGGAAATGACGCATTGAAAGTGATTGCAAAGGAAAGGCTGGATCTGGCGATTTTGGATGTGATGCTGCCGGATATCAGCGGATTTGACCTGTGCACTAAGATCCGGGAGAACCACTGCTATCCCGTGATCATGCTGACGGCAAAGGGGGAGGAGCTGGATAAGATTACCGGCCTTACCCTGGGCGCTGACGATTATATGACGAAGCCCTTCCTGCCGCTGGAACTGGTGGCCAGGGTGAAAGCCCAGATGCGGCGTTATAAGCGTTACAATACGGGAACGGAAAAGGATGAAAGCGTTATCAGCGTATCAGGCCTTATGCTGAATAATAAAACACACGAGTGTACTTTAAATGAGAGGCCGCTGAACCTGACGCCCACGGAGTTTTCCATTCTGTGGATCCTCTGCCAGCGCAGGGGACAGGTGGTCAGTGCGGAGGAGCTGTTTTACCTGATATGGCATGATGAGTATTATGTGAAAAACAATAACACCATCACAGTGCATATCAGACATCTGAGGGAAAAGATGGGGGATTCCTTTGAAGATCCCAGGTATATCAAGACAGTCTGGGGGTGTGGGTACAAGGTTGATGGCTAAACTGAAGAGAACCATAGGAACAGCGCTGGTCGTGTTGGGAGGGATTCTGTTTTGCGTCATGCTGAGGGAATTTTTTGACACTATGCTGGACGGATATCTGCTGGACTGGCTGGACCGGAAATTTGTGATGCACTATTATGACGGCGACCACACCTTTACAAGGATCAATTGGACGAGAGTGAAGGAGTATTTGTTCCGGGGGCTGCTGGCTTTTATATTGATGGCGGCTGTGGCGGGCAGGATCGCGCTGCTGTTCTACGCGGCCAGGCGGGAAAAGCAGGTGGTTCATGAGGCGGGTAAAATGATCGGCGACTACATGCGCCACGACAGGGAGGTGACGGAAGTGTTCCCCGTGGAATATGCGGAAATCTCCGCTCAGATGGCGGAGATCAAATCTGATATGCAGCATCAGGAACAGGCTCTGAAACAGGAGGCCGCCAGAAAGAATGATCTGATCACTTATCTGGCCCATGACCTGAAAACCCCCCTGACCTCAGTGGTGGGATATCTGAGCCTCCTGGAAGAAGCGCCGGATATGCCGGAAGAGCAGAAAGTGAAATATACCCGTATTGCACTGGACAAGGCATTGCGTCTGGAGAAGCTGATCAATGAATTTTTCGAGATCACCAGATATAATTTGCAGCAGATCATCCTGGAAAAGGAGGAGATCGACCTGGCCTTTATGCTGGTGCAGATGGCCGATGAATTTTATCCCGTTCTCAGGGAGCACGGAAACAGGGTGGATCTGAGGGCCAGGGATAACCTCACAGTCTATGGGGACAGCGAGAAACTGGCCAGGGTCTTTAACAATATTTTGAAAAATGCCATAGCTTACAGTGACGCCGGAACAGAGATCAGTATATGGGCGGAAGAAGATGACAGTAATGTCATAATCTATTTCCGTAATTATGGCAAGACCATTCCCGCACAAAGACTGGATGCCATATTTGAAAAATTCTTCCGTCTGGACGATGCCCGGGTCACCAACACCGGAGGAGCCGGCCTGGGGCTTGCCATTGCGAAAGAGATCGTGACGCTCCACGGCGGAACGATCATGGCGGACAGCCGGGACAGGGAGACTACTTTTGTGGTAAGCCTGCCGAAGTAAAATTGTATTCTTCTTTGAGGGCAAAATAGCGCTCCTGGATCAGGCCGCTGATGTAGTTTCCTATGTTTTTCCTGATGGCCTTATCCAGCTCACTGATCATAATGGGTTTATGGAATTCAATGATGACGTCAGCCTTTTTCATTTTAGGCAGATGGTCTTCGAATATGCTGGCGGAGTTGACGATAGTCATGGGGACTACGGGGACGCCGCCCTTTTCCGCGATCTTAAAGCTGCCGTCGTGAAAGGGGAGGAAGGTATCGGGGACTTTGTTGCGTGTTCCCTCAGGAAAGATGCACAGTGAGATACCGTTTCTGACATCCTCTATCCCCTTCAGGATCGTCTTCATCCCCTTTTTGATATCGTTCCGGTTCAGGAACAGGCAGTGGATATTTTTCATCCACACATTTAAAAGAGGATACCGCAGCATCTCTACTTTGGCTACATATCCGGTAATGCCGGGAAAATGGTTCAGGGTCAGCACGATATCAAAATAGCTGCGGTGGTTTCCCACGTACAGTACCGCGGAGTCAGTGGGGATATTTTCCTCTCCCCTGACAATGACATTTGTGCCGGCCAGAAAGGTGACACAGCGGAAGCCCCAGTCGACGATAGCCTTGCAGCTTTTATCCTTGGCGGCGGGGCTGATCTTTCCCACGACCCACTCCGCCAGCAGGATGGGGATGGACAGGATCAGGAATGAAAATAAATACAATGCGACCAGAATGAATCGAATCATGGCGGTATCCTTTCTGTGGAGGTACTGTTCAGGGCTATTCTCAAAAATACGGTGTGTTCGGCGCCCGCAAGTCTCGCAAAAGTGCGTAGAAGTGCGTCCCGAGGGACGCACTGCAATGATTTGACTTCGCGGGAGGGGCTACTTGAACGATTGCAGGACAGTAACATTTTAGCATAAAAGTGATCCTGTGTACATAGAATACAGCAAAACAGCAAAAGGTATGGGAAACATGAAAAGGATTCTCTTGTGTTTATTGGCTGTGACGGCAGCGGCCATGCTTTCAGGGTGCACTCTTTTGAGCGAGGAAAGGATCAAGCTTCGGGATCTCGATTTTACGGTACTCAGTGAGGAGAAAATACCGGAGGAATTAATGTCGATCATTGAGGAAAAGAAGAAGGAGCCCTTCCAGATTACATATACGGATAAGGAGTATCTCTATATCTGTGTGGGTTATGGCGAACAGGCTACCGGAGGTTACAGCATCGCCGTAAATGAGCTCTACCTGACAGACACGGCTGTCTATGCCAGCACAAGCCTTCTGGGACCCGAGAGCGCAGATAAGAATAATGCGACTCCCTCTTATCCCTGCATTGTCATTAAGACGGAGTATCTGGATCAGACGGTAATATTTGAATGATCATTGTAACAGTCCAGCCTTAGCAGAGGACAACTCACCAGACCCTGTTAAGGCTGAACTGCTGCAATGATAATCGGAATGATAGATAAAAAGAGTGGACAACATATTCCGGTTACGATACAATAAAGCAGTATAGAAGCATGCAATGTTTCGAGACCGGTTCGAAACAGTTACGATCAATGGGACAATAAATGGATCGGAAGAATCAAAGAGGAGGCGCATATGCTGCTGATTCGAAATGCATATATGATAGACCCCAAATCCGGCAGGGAAGGCAATTATGATATTCTGACTGACGGGGACACTATTGTGAAGATCGGCAGGGAACTGTTCTGTCCCGCCGGAAACTGTGAAGTAGTCGATGCGGAAGGGCTCCTGGCAGCGCCGGGTCTGGTGGATGTCCATGTCCATTTCAGGGAGCCCGGATTCACCCGGAAGGAAGACATTATTACCGGTGCCGCAGCGGCGGCAGGGGGCGGGTTCACCACGGTAGTCATGATGGCAAATACGAAACCTCCCATTGACGGATCGGAGGTGCTGCGGCAGGTGCTGGACAGGGGACGTGAAACAGGGATCCATGTGTTATCATGTGCCAACGTGACCAGGGGGATGAAAGGACAGGAACTGACGCCCATGAAGGAACTGGCGGCAGCAGGCGCAGTGGGTTTTACGGACGACGGCGTTCCGCTTCTGGACAGGGAGATCGTCCGCAGTGCCATGAAGGCAGCCGCGGAATTGGACATGCCTGTGAGCTTCCATGAGGAGAATCCGAAATATATTGAAAATAACGGTATTAACAGGGGCAGGGCCAGTGAATACTTTGGGATAGGCGGTTCCCCGAGAGAAGCGGAGATTGATCTGATCGAGAGGGATCTGGAGCTGGCGCTGGAGACGGGGGCTTGCATCAATATTCAGCATATCAGTACCAGGGAAGGCGTGGAACTGGTACGCCGGGCAAAGAAAAGAGGCTCCAATATCCATGCGGAAGCGACACCGCATCACTTTACCCTGACAGAGGAGGCCGCTGTCAAATACGGAACGCTTGCCAAGATGAATCCGCCCTTGCGGGAGGAGGAGGACAGGCTGGAGATCATCCGGGGGCTGGTGGATGGCACCATTGATATCATTGCCACGGATCATGCGCCTCACACTGCGGAGGAGAAGGCGAGACCTATCACGGCAGCGCCCAGCGGGATCATTGGTCTGGAGACCGCCCTGGCTCTGGGCATCACACAGCTGGTGGATGGGGGGTATCTTACCATGAAGCAGCTGCTCCGGCTGATGAGCACCAACCCTGCTTCCATGTATCACCTGAATGCGGGATATCTGGAAGAGGGCGGGCCGGCCGATCTGATCCTGATCGATACTGCCGCCCGGTGGATTCCGGAGGAATATGCCTCAAAAGCCTCCAACACGCCCTTCACCGGCTGGGAGTTAACAGGCAGGGTGGTGAGGACGATCTGTAAGGGTAAGACCGTATATGAAAGCAGATCATCGGATTACAGCTGCACAGGTGGAAAGCGATAAGACCCCGCAGAGCGGGAGATGGGAGTCGAGTATGAAGGAAAAAGAGACGGCGATCATTCTTTCACAAAGAGAGATTGCGCCGCAGATTTATAACATGTGGATTGAGACATACCTGGCAGAACAGGCGAAGGCGGGGCAGTTCCTGTGTATTTATCCGAAGGACAAAAGCACCCTGCTTCCCAGACCCATCAGTATCTGTGAGGTAAGGGAGGACAGGAAAGCGCTCCGCATCGTCTATCGCGTTGCCGGACAGGGGACAAGAGAATTTGCCGGATACCGGAGAGGCGATACCATTGCTGTTATGGGCACCCTGGGAAACGGCTTCCCTGTGGAGGATGCCGTGGGGAAGAAAGTCTTCCTCATGGGCGGGGGCATCGGCATACCTCCCATATTACAGCTGGCAAAGGAGATCAGAGGAGAGAAGCAGATCCTATTGGGTTACCGTGATGCCCATACGTTTCTCCGGGAAGACATGGAAAAACATGGCAGTGTCTATATTGCCACGGAAGACGGAAGTGTGGGCGTCAGGGGGAATGTGATGGACGCCATTGCGGAAAATGGACTGGAGGCGGATCTGATCTATGCCTGCGGGCCTATGCCCATGCTCCGCGCTATCAAGGCATATGCAGCGGAGCATCGTATGCGGGCGTATATTTCCCTTGAGGAGCGTATGGCCTGCGGCGTGGGCGCCTGCCTGGGCTGTGTGGTCAAAACGAAAGAGGTGGATCATCATTCCCATGTAAAGAATGCCCGCATCTGTACGGACGGTCCGGTTTTTGAGGCGGATGAAGTGGACATATAAAGCTGTGCAGAACCAAACGAGAGGAAGCGCATCGTGTTTTCAGGCTGGTTTTGAACAGTTGTCAGTAATCTGAGAAAAGGAGAACATCTGCATATGAATACACAGACAACGATTGCCGGGATCACCTTCAAGAATCCTGTTATGACTGCTTCAGGAACCTTTGGCTCCGGTATGGAGTACTCGGAATTTGTCGACCTGAACCAGCTTGGAGCGGTGGTTACGAAGGGCGTGGCAAATGTGCCCTGGCCGGGGAATCCCACTCCCAGGGTGGCGGAGGTTTACGGGGGAATGCTGAATGCAATCGGCCTGCAAAACCCCGGCATTGACGTGTTTATGGAGAGGGATATTCCCTTCTTAAAGCAGTACGACACCAGGATCATAGTCAATATCTGCGGCAAGACTGTGGAGGACTATGTGGAGGTGGTGGAACGGCTGGGAGAGGAACCGGCTGTGGCCATGCTGGAGATCAATGTGTCCTGTCCCAACGTAAAGGAAGGAGCCATTGCCTTCGGACAGAAGGCGGACGCCCTGTTCCACATCACCCGGGAGGTCAAGAAGCATGCCAGACAGCCCGTTATCATGAAGCTCAGCCCCAATGTCACCGACATTACGGAAATGGCCAGGGCGGCGGAGGCGGCGGGGGCGGATGCATTGTCCCTGATCAATACCATTACCGGAATGAAGATTGATATCCATAAAAGGAAATTTGTCCTCGCCAACAAAACGGGGGGAATGAGCGGGCCGGCCATAAAGCCTGTGGCGGTGCGCATGGTGTATCAGACGGCGCAGGCGGTGCAGATTCCCATTATCGGCATGGGCGGGATCGCTACGGCGGAGGATGCCATTGAATTTATCCTGGCGGGAGCCAGTGCGGTCAGCATCGGCGCCATGAACTTTGTGAATCCCTATACCACAGTGGAGGTGGTGCGCGGGATTGAGGAGTACATGAGACAATACCAGGTGGAAAACCTGACCGACCTGATCGGCGCGGTGCAGTGACCGTAGACGCGGCACGCTTTCCCAAAGCAGTCTGCAGACGGTCATACAAGGGCGGATACCTGCATATATATACTTATACCAGTATATATATGGAGGTATTTTTAGTGGAACTGTTAAAAAGAAATATACATATGGATCGCGTCAGGGCGGAAGCGGTCACTCAGATCACTCTGGAGGATGACATCAATGTCTCTGAAAACAAGCCCGACATCACTGCCCTGAACCTGGAGAAGGGGGAGGTCGTCATTGAGGAGATCAAGCCCGGCACAGACGCGGTGACGGTGCGGGGGCGCCTGGCCTATGTCATCCTATACCACACTGCGGAGGAGGGGAGCAGTCTGGTGGTGCTGGAGGGGAGCCTGCCGCTGGAGGAGAAGGTCAATTTACAGGGAGCGGTTCCGTCTGACACGGTGACGCTGGACTATGATGTGGAAGACCTGACTGTGAGTATGATCAACTCCCGCAAATTGAATATCCAGTCGCTGATCACACTCACGGCGAGGGTGGAGGAGCTTTATGATGAGGAAGCGCCCATCGGGATCCACGGCGAGGAAGCGGTGGAGTACCGCAGAATGCCCTTGGAGCTTGCCCAGATCGCGATCTGCAAGAATGACATCTTCCGGCTGAAAGAGGAAGTCATGCTGCCCTCCAACTATCCCAATATTTTCCAGATCCTCTGGAACAATATCACCCTGGCGGATGTTGAATTTAAAGTGATGGAGGAGAAGCTGACCGTCTCAGGGGATGTGCGCCTGTTTCTCCTGTATGAGGGAGAGGGGGAGGAGCATCCCGTCCGCTCCTTTGAGACGACGCTCCCTTTCAGCGGCGTGCTGGAATGCCACGGCTGCAGGGAAGGGATGCTGCCTGATATCCGCTACCGCCTGGGACAGCAGGAGCTTTCCGTGCGCCCGGACTTTGACGGGGAGGAGCGCAGCATCGGCCTGGAGCTGGTGATGGATATTGCCATCCGGGTCTATGAGGAGGAAAAACTGGAGATCATTTCGGATATTTACGGCGTGTCAAAGGAGATTGGCACTGTGACACATCAGGCCAGCCTCCGCAGGCTTCTCTCCAGGGTGACAGGGAAGACAAAGGTGACGGAGCATGTCCATGTGTCAGGGGGAACGGTACTGCAGCTGCTCCACAGCGAAGGAACGGTGATCCTGGAACAGCAGGAGACAGTGGAGAACGGCATTCTGCTGAAGGGGGCATTGTCCATCAGGGTGATGTACATTACCGGGGAGGACGAATCCCCTTACGGATGCACACAGGCACAGATCCCTTACAGCTACACGCTGGAGGTGCCCGATATCGCGCCGGAGGATATGGGGAAAATCCATGCCGAGGTGGAGCAGCTTCAGGTAACGATGCTGGACGGTGAAGAGATGGATGTGAAAGCGGTTCTGAGCTTTGCGACCACGGTGTTCAAGAGCATCCCCATGAACCTGATCAGCGAGGTCACGATCTCCGACCTGGATATGGCCCGTATGAGTAACCTTCCGGGCATGGTGGTCTATATGGTAAAGGAAGGGGATAATCTGTGGAACATCGGCAAGCAGTATTATGTGCCGGTGGAAAACCTGCGGAACCTGAATGAACTGGACAGTGATGATATCAAGCCAGGCCAGAAGCTTCTGATCGTAAAAGGAAGCTAAAGAAGCGCTGTTTCAATCAAAGCTTCCCTGATGTCAGAAAGAAAGGGCGCCGTCCTGTGGACAGCGCCCTTAAAATGTAGTGGCAGTTTATTC
>CANDMD010000019.1 GCA_947385725.1 uncultured Lachnospiraceae bacterium
AGGGAGGCGCTGGCTTTCCTGAATGATGATGAGATGTATGATATCAGTGCAGAGGAATTTGAACAGGGATTGTCGGTTGCGGAGGAACTGATTCGGGAAGTGGAAAGGGCAGAGGAAGGCATTGTGGAAATGTTTGGAAGTGAAACATTTGCATTTGCGAGGGAATGTGCCCGCAGTCTATATAACTGCTGTGATATCCGCAAATCCGACCGTGATTATAATACGGTGCGTGACGGCCATATGGCGGAAAAAGTACAGTGGTTTATAGAGCATGGCGACGGAAGTGTCATTTTCATCAATGGGCATAACGGGCATATCGGGAAGGTGAATTCTACAAGCTATGACTGTCTCGGCAAGCTGTTGGCACAGCAGCTGGGGGACGGCTACTTTGCCATCGGCACGGATGCGGAAGTCACTTCTTTCAATTCCCAGACGGATGATGGGTTTGAGGAATTGACGGTGGAAAACGAGAATCCTTTGACTGCACTGGCTGCAAATGCGGAACAGAATTTTTACTATATTGATTTCGGGGCAGCAGCTGCGGATAACGGCTGGAACCGCATATTATCAGAGGAGCAGAGAATGACTTCGTTAAATGTGACAGTGGTAACTACCATGAAGGCCTTTTATACCATACAAGCCATACCCGGCGACCTGTTTGACGCCATGATTGTCTTTGGCGAGGTTTCGCCTACGACGCTTGTTCCGTGAGGAGAAGTTCTCTTTCAACGGACAAGGTAAGTTTCAATTACAAGGCAATCCGCCCCTGGACATAGTGTGGGGCGGATTGCCTTGTGTCATACTACATGACGCCAGAATTTACCGTATTGCACAGGTTATTTTCGGACAGTTCCTAAGCAGTATAAATAGGAGAAGAATGCGGACCGTGTCAATGATGCCCCCCATGATGGCCGTTATGATGTCCCTGGGTCTCGTTCTGCTCCTGACCGTTCTGTTCCTGTGCTGCATTATGATGTCTGCATCCTTCGATCCGGGTCTGGATCTCGCCTATGGACATCCCGTGACAGTCCTCGACTGTGACACTGCTGTCATATAGTGAGAGCTCCAGATATGCCCGATAAATCCCAAAAGACATTTCATGACTGTGAGCCTCTGCCATGCAGTCTGTATCGCTGGTATACAGGAGGGTCTCATATGTCTGGGTAAATTCATTGGCCTGCAGTTCCTCCATGATGGAGTGCGGCTGGTCGGAAATAACGGTAAAGACCAGAAGTGATCCTTCACGTAGATAAAGGAGGTCGCTTTCATCTGCAAGCAGTCGGTTGATCGCATGGATATAGGAAATGTTCTTTACTGAAACATGTTGCAGGACGTTCTGGCCGTCTTCATTATATGCCTCCGCGGACACAACTGTACCGAAGCGGTTAATGCCCAGTTCTATGGAGGGATTCACATCAATACTGATATAGGAGACAGGTTTTCTGTATACGGAATAACTGCCGGTTCCCACCAGGAGGAGTAAGCATGCCGCAACAAGGGCATATCGTAGAATGTGGCGTGATTTAGTGCGCCCTTTTTTCTCCTGTTGTCCATTCAGATATTGCAGAGTATTTCTTTTCAGTTCTTCGGTTGCGCGTACTTCACTCATGCTTTTCTGAAACGCGTTCATGCCCATTCACCTCCTAATTTATCCCGCAGGATTTCTTTTGCCCTGGAAAGCCATGTGTATATGGTGTTTTCCTTCTTGCCAAGTATTTTGGCGATCTCTACGGCAGAATATTCTTCATAATAGTACAGGTAAATGACATTCCGGTATTTTTCCGGGAGTTTCAGAACGGTTTCCAATAGTTCGGCGGAGGTATCATCAAGGCTTTCTTTTTCATCATCCACCACTTCAAGGGGAACCCATTTCCTGCGCGAAAAATATCGAAGCCAGTCTGTGCAGGCGTTGATCGTCACCCTCGCAAACCATGCCTTTTCATGCTCAATGCTGTCAAAAGAGCCGTCGTGGAGCAGATATTTCATATATACATTCTGAAAGACATCTTCAGAATCATGTCTGTTTTTTAAATGGACAAAACATATTCTCCGCACCATATCTGCATAAGTCTCCATGGCGCGGTTTAAGTCTTCCGCACTTTTCAAGGATTTTCCCCCCGGTCATTTTTCTTTAATGGTGCCTGCCTGACCCGTGATGCCCCCCGCCATGGTGGCCTGATCCGTTGCTGTTCTGATAATTAGGGGTTTCTGAACAGCTGCCGCCGTGTACCGGACAGTCTGAGTTGTGGGTGCAGGTGATATCAGCGCAGCTGCCGCCGTGCACCGGGCAGTCTGAGTTGTGGGTACAGGTAATATCAGGGCAGCTGCCGTTGTGTACCGGGCAGCTTGAGTTATGTGTGCAGGTGATATCAGGGCAGCTGCCATTGTGCAGTGTACAATCAGAATTGTGGGTACAAATAAGGTTGGAACTGACAGTTTCGCTTACACCGGTGTTTCCGCCCTGAACATATGCCCTCCGCAGACAGTAGCCTCCATTCACACACACACCGTTTACATCACAGTTTCCCCCCTGGCTGCAATAGCCATCCTGATAACAGGATGCGTGCCGCACAACTATCATTTTCCTTTTTACCTGTCCGTAATCTTCAGATTCCGCAAATGCTATATTTGACGAAGTACCTGCAAGGATGATCACTGCCGACAGCAACAATAAAACCCTTGTCAATTTTTTCTTCATAGTGCTACCTCCAATTTTGTCATGTTGATTTTGCTCTTTACAAGTAATACGTCCGGCAAAGCAGAATCCTTTCATATTATTTTAACAATTTTTTTATATATCCATCAATCCCTATTTTTGTCCTTTATCCCACTATCCCACCGTTGACAGTATGACAACCGCGTCTTATAATAGTGCCATAAAATGTGATTTGCCGGACGAATGCGAGAGACATCTCTGGTGCGCAGGAAAGGATGTAACTGTTATGAAATATGATTTATCAAACACTGAGAGAGAGATTATGGAGGTTCTTTGGGCCAGGGGAGTGGATCATGCCGGAATGGCACCTAAAGAAATTATAAAAATTTTCAGCGAGCGAGGCAGAAATTGGAAGCGGCAGACGTTGAATACCTATTTCGCCCGTCTGGAGGAAAAAGGTCTGATCCGCAGGGAATGTGGAATAGTAGAAGCCTGTTGTTCAAAACGCGAATATGAAAGCTTGTACTGTCACGAAATCCTGGAGCAGAATTATGGGGGAAAGCTTTCCGCTTTCCTTTGTGCGTTTAGTGGAATGGAAGGAATATCGGAAGAAGAGGCTGCGGAACTGCTTAAAATGATTCAGCGCAGGGTGAGAACCTAAAAATTCGGTTCAGACGGTTTGTTGTCATGCCGGATCATGTGGAGAGGTGTGGGAATGAATATTATATTAGTACTATCATTAAAGGGAAGCTGTATGATGGCGGGATATTATATTCTGTGCCTGCTGATGGGGAAGGCTTTTTCCCATAGGATGAGGTATTTATGGTGGAAGCTTTCTATGGTTGGATTTCTGTTACCTTTGCGGTGGTTGAGAGACTTGTATGTCTATTTTTTCCAGATGAAATGGGATATTCAGTTGGTTGAAGTATCGCCTTATGATAATTTTGACTGTAGAAAGATGCTGTTTCAGTATCATAATGAGGTGATTGGCTTGAGCCAGGGACTACAGAAGGAATTATTGTTTGCTATAATCTGGTTTGCTATTGCGTTGGCAATACTCACATTCTGCCTGATAAGGTTTTACAGGTTTTATGGAAGGCTTAGACGAAGCGGAGAGACAGTTTGTGGCGGATTTGTTCTGGAACAACTGGCACAAGCTAAAAAGGATTATGGGATTTGTCGGACTATAAAACTGTTTTTAGTGGAGGAGGACAGAAATTTCAGCAGCGGTTTACCTGTTCCTTTTATTGTAATGAAAAAAGAGGATAAATTACCGGAATATGTATTGAAGCATGAGTTAATGCATGTTAAGAGAAGGGATAGCCTGTTCCGTATTTTTTGTCTTTGGCGGTCTGCATTCATTGGTTCAATCCATTTATTTATCTGCTGAAACAGCAGATGAGAGAGGAGTGTGAACTGTCCTGTGATGACAGTGTATTGGAGACTTGCTCCATGGAAGAAAAGGCGGAATATTCCAGGCTTCTGGTATCAGGTGCACTGGAAAGGGGACAACAGTCTCCATTGACCTTAAATTTGAGAAGTCGTAAAAAGGCTATTGCAAAAAGGGTGGTGAATATCATGGATAAAAAGGAAAAAAATAAAAAAAGAACGTTTGTATGCTTGGGAATGATGGCTTTATGTTTGCTTGGAAGTTCCTTTACTGTGCTGGCATATGATCATGTGTATATTACGGAAAATTCATCACCGAAAAACGTGGGGATTGTGACAGGAGCAGGATGCTTCCAAGGTGAAAGCGAAGAGAATGTCTAAATTGCAAAGGTGGCAGCATTGGTAATGTGTCTGTCAATGGTATTTTCTGTAAACGCGTTTGCCGCGGAGGAAGAGGCAGAGGAAAGAGCGCTTGGCTTGCAGACAGCTTCAAAATCTTTTTCCGGCACTGCCACACCGTATACTTACCGTGATGAATTCAATAAGAGCCATACGGTGACGGCTTCCTTTTCCGGAACGGCAAGAGTGTCCTGGTATGAATTAGAGTATGGATGGTTTGTTTCAGCGGATTTCAATTCACCGAATGTGAGAATCGATGGATCTTCGGTGGCTGGTGTTAGTTATAATGGCACCGTGGATGGGCTAAATACGGAAAGGGTCACTCAGAAGTTTCCCATAAACAATCTCCGCACGTTGAATGCCCATGCAAGTGTTGATGCATACGGCGATGTTCATGGATACGGTGAATTCCAGTAAGGTGATACTGAATGAAATATCAGATATGTTATATCTTTGTCCTCCTCTCCTTTTTATGTATATGCACATGCTGCGGTAACGGAAGCAGTTATGCGGATTTTGCGGCCATCGGAGAGGAGGATGGCCGCGAGATGGGGAATGGTTTTCCTGACTATGTGTATGATCAGCAGAAGGTTCAGTTCTTGAATGGTGTGCCTTCTATGGCGATAGCGGAATCCGGCTATTATTACACTATGAAAAACCGACTTTATTTTTATAATATAGACAGTGACCAGAATACGCTTTTATGCTCCCGGGTGAATTGCGGGCATGACAGTGCCGATTGCGATGCGTTTGTATATACCTGTTACTCGCCTGTGGAATATGGCGGCGGGGCATCCTGTAACTGTTTTGCGAAGAGGATCCTGTACTATGACGGCAGTCTCTATATGATAGAGAGAACCGAGGAAGGGGATTATTTCCTTTACAGGTACAACAGTGGGTTTGGCAACAGGGAGAAGGTGCTGGAACTGGCATCCCTTGAGGATGGACAGGTATCCGTAAGCAGCGCTGACGCCTGTGTGATCAGGGACGGATATCTCTATTACATAGGGCTTGTGTATGACCCTGACTATGTCCAGAAGGAATATATGGGCACCTTTCAGTGCAGGCGCGTGAAGCTGGAGAAGGACGCGGAGCCGGAGGTGCTGGGGGAATTTGAATACGGCGCTGATTACGCATGGGCTATGGGGGAGTCTTCCGGAATCAGGATTTTTGCTGTCGGGGAGGATATCTATTATGTGGCCGGAGGAACTGGCAGGGCTTATACGACCAGTGACCCTGTGCAGTACAGAGTGATGAGATATCATACAGGGTCAGGGGAATTTACCATGCTGTGGTTCTATACGGGAACGGAAACAGCTAATCTGTGGGGGGAAGGAACAGGTAACGCAGATCGTTTGTCTTGTGGCAATTATATCTGTATGGATGAAACGGGTAATCTGTACATTATGGCTGTTTCTGATGAAAAAAAGAATTATTATGATGAACTGAATTGTTCCACCAGTCCGGACAGCATTGTCAGATTTCATCCTGAGAAGGGTACTTCGGAGGTGATCTACACGGCGTCCAGGGATTATATTGATGAAATGATATGTGACGGGGAGTATCTGTATTTCTTTGAGTCATATGAGGAAGGAGGATGCTGTCTTAAAGCGGTGGATATAAACGGAAGTGTGGCAGCGGAAATGGAACTGGAATACACAGAAGCATACCTGGAACTCTTTTCTGCTTTTGAGGAACACTATAGGAGCGCTTTTCCGAATGAGAAAATAGGAAAGATAACTGTAGGTGGAGGTAATGTCAAAATATATGGGGTTGATGAAAGGTATATTCTGCTTGCCTGTATAAATGATGCAAATGTGTTCCAAAATCTGGCGGCGGCTGATATGGATTATGACAGCGAGGCTGGGGAAGGCAGCGACATAGCCGGGGTAGGGGTTATTGATAAGCAGAGTTTCCTGAGGGGGGAGGACTGTGGAATCCGCCAGATATACCAACGCCAGAGTACCAGTGTCGGGAGTGAGGAAGAATGAATGAGTTGAAACGAGTCTGCAGTCCCCGGTTCCTGATCTTTGCGGGAGCGTTGTTTCTGCTGAATGCGATCCTTATTCTAAACGGGGATCGTTCTGACGAAGAAGTGTCAGGAATATATGATGAGATGGTATGCTTTGCTTCCGGCGCTGGGGAGGCTGCTTCCAGCGCTGAGGAGACTGCAACCTTGGCATGGCAGGACTATTTTACCCGGCAGGGTTTTCATTTCGGGACAGAATATCTTTTTGAGGGTTCCGAAGCGATAGAGGAAAGAGCCAGGGAAGATAGCATGGAGGAGAAAATACTTGCGAAGGAAGCAGCGAACCTGATGTTGGCGGAGGCAGAGTATATTGACAGTTTCCACAATTCCATAAGGGATAAGATGGAAATGGCTGCGCAGATGATGAAGGCGGATATTTTTGGGGAGGACAGCTTTGAGTACCTGAATCTGTTGAAAACCAGGTATGACCTGTCCCGGCTCGGGGATCTTCAGGTGGAACTGAGCAATGGGATCTGGCTGGATAAGCTGTACGATCATTTCTACATTCAGATTTTTATCCTGATGTTGCTTTTTGTGACGGTTTACAGCTTTTTTGCCGAGAAGAAGACAGGGCTGTACTATATTATCCACACCGCCGAAAAAGGACGGGGAGGATTGTTTGTCACCAGATTTTTTATATTGGCTGGAGAGGCATTTTTGTTCAGTCTGCTGTTCCACCTGGAATCCGCCGCAATTTATATACATATTTACGGTGGTATGGAGGGAATCCATTGTGCTGCGGCAAGCGATGAAAGGTTTCTGCTGACGGCGGGCACCTTAACCAGGGTGGAGTTTACGGGAGTCATGATCCTGGTCTCCTTTGCAACGGCAACAGTGCTTTCATTACTGCTTTGGTATGTATTGTCCCTGTTTCGCAATATCAATATCGGGGTATTTATTTATCTCCTGATCTGCGGGATGGATATACTGGCATATATGCTGATTCCATATAAGAGTGTTCTTCGTCCTTTTCGTTTTGTGAATTTATATTTTCTGCTGTTTCCAAATAAGGCATTGATTTATTATAACTGGGGATATTCCTTTGTCATTACATCGCTGGCGGAGACCACATTGGTACTTGCGCTGGCGCTGGGTGTCAGTGTGTTTCTGGCCGGCTGTCATATGAGTGTGAGCAGATATTACAGTGGGAAGGAAAATGTGATTGAATCGGCGGTCAACCATATGATGGAAACCCTGATGCGGATTTTGGGGAAGGCACCGGATTTTGTGAAGGAAATCTATAAGATCCTGGTGTCCCAACGGGCAGGTATTCTGCTGCTTTTGCTATTGTATATTGTGATCCGTATTCCTGTAGGACCGGAAGTCTATTATGACGCGACCAGAAGTTATCTGTCGCAGTTTTACAGGGAAGCGGAAGGAATGGGGGATTCCGCCGGACTGGAGACCGTATACCGGCGGTACCGGGAGGAGTATGAAGAATTTGTGGAAAATCTGGATTATAATATTTCCACGGCGGAGGATGTCCTTTATTACAGAAATTCCCTGATGTCCACTATAGACGGGGCAGTAGGATATGTAAAGCGGATGAATGACCAGGGGATCGACGCGGTGATTCTCATGCCTTATGAGTATGTGGAAGCCCTGGGTACACCACAGGGTGAGAACCAGAAGAAACTGGCGTTGATCAATGTGTTGGCAGTGATGGTCATTTCCTGTGGATTCTTGTCTTATGAGAAGAAAAATGAGGTGTACAGAATTGCTCTGGCCTATTGCAACAGGCGGAGGTGGATTGTGAGAAAGCTGCTGGCAAATCTGACCCTGACAGCGATATTTGAGGCGGTTTCCTATGGCATCTATTATGATAAGCTGTCCGGTGTGTATGACTTGGCGAATTTGTGGGCGCCTTTGAAGAGTCTGCCGATGTTTGAACATTATGCATGGAATCCGTCCATTTTTGGTTTTATTGTGACAGATCTGTTGACGAGGTTTGTAATTCTGGCGGCGCTGTCAGCAGTGATCAGTTATGTGTCTGTGTATGTAAAATATGCTTATTGCCTTATTATAAGTATGGTTGTCACACTGCCGCAGCTTCTGTATATGATAGGGTTTGACGTGTTGGATCGGATATCCATCGGGAGATATATGGCGTTTCTGCCGTGCTTTTATGAGGGAGAGGCACAGGTACATATATATTATGGGTTTGCGGTTGTCATGGTGGCTGCGGGAGAATTTCTGTTTTATCATATCATTAAAAAGGAGACCGTGCAGAGATAAGGAGTATGGTGTGGAATTGAACTTTTCACACGGCGCTTTGCGTCTGTGCGTTGCCTGCCACAAAGTCGCTTATGCACAAAGAAAGGTGTTTGCACACCCTCTTCAGCAGCACAGAAATGAGGTATTTTATGACTTTGGAATTAAGAAATCTTAGGAAGACTTATGGAACCGTTCAGGCGCTGAAAGGCATTAATTATATTTTTGAGCAAGGAATCTATGGAATATTGGGTGCAAACGGAGCCGGTAAGACTACCATGATCAACCTGATCACTGACAATATAGGCAGGGACAAGGGGGATGATGGAGGTGCAGTTCTGTATGATGGCGAGGATATTCTGAAAGCGGGAAGGAGTTTCCGGAAGCTTGTGGGATATATGCCTCAGCAGCAGGGCTTTTACGAAGATTTTTCACCCAGAACCTTTCTTCGGTACATGGCGGGAATCAAAGGGATCAGAGGCAGGGATTCCCAGGGAATGACAGTAACGCAGCAGATAGACGAACTGTTGGAGATCGTTAACCTGACCTATGTGGCGAACAAAAAGATCGGCGGTTTCTCCGGCGGTATGAGACAAAGGGTGCTTCTCGCCCAGGCGCTTTTGGGGAATCCGAAGATACTGATATTGGATGAACCTACTGCAGGACTGGATCCCAAGGAAAGGATTGGTATCAGAAATTATATTGCGGAACTGTCAAAGGATAAGATTATTCTCTTTGCCACGCATGTGGTCAGTGATATTGAATGTATTGCCGACAGGGTGTTGCTTATCAAAAAGGGCGAAATCATAGCCGCAGGAACGCCGGAGGACCTGATTGCTTCCATGTCCGGCAGGGTGGGGGAGATTATGTGCAGTCTTGAGGAGATCAGCGGATTACAGGAGAAGTATAGGGCTGGCAATGTAAGACAACGCAAAACAGGTCTGGCACTCAGGGTCGTGGGAGATGATCTTCCCGAAGAAGCAGCGGTAATAGAGGATAATATTGATCTGGAAGATGTGTATTTGTATTATTTTGAGTAGAGGGACAATACTGCTTTGCAGCGTCTATTCCTTTTTCAATTTCCGGTACAGGGTAAAATACATTGTCACGAAGCACGCAAGCCCTCCGATGGCATTGGAAACAGGCTCCGCAAGGAACACTCCGTTTACGCCAAGCCCCAGCCGTGGAAGCAGTATGGTCAGAGGGGCTACGATCACCGCCTTGCGCAGCAGGGAAAAGAAGATTGCATGGCGGGAATACCCCAGGGCGGTGAAAGCGGACTGTCCCGTAAACTGGAACGCCATGAAAAAGAAGCCGAAAAAGTACAGGCGGAGCGCGCTTACGCCTGCCTCTATCATGGCCGTGTCCTCCGTAAAGACAGACAACAGAAGATGAGGGCTTAAGAGAACCAGCAGCCATGCCAGCAGTGTATAGACAATTCCCAGGACGGCGGTAAAGCGGATTCCCTGACAGACCTTGCCATATTCCTGTGCCCCATAATTGTATCCAAGTACCGGCTGTGCACCGTTTGTGATACCGCTGACAGGCAGGGACAGGATTTCCCTGGCGGAATTGATCACGGTCATAATGCCTACATAAAGGTCGCCGCCGTAAATCTTCAGGGTTGCGTTGCAAACTACCTGCACCAGGCAATTAGTGCCCTGCATAATGAAGCCGGAAAGTCCCAGGGTCATGATTTCCCGCGCCAGCTTCCAGTCTATCCGCAGGCAATTACTTTTAATGCGCATCAGCGCCTTCTTTCCGGTCAGGAACTTCAATACCCAGATACAGGAGACCAGCTGGCTCAGTATCGTCGCCAGGGCTGCACCGCTGACGCCCATATTCATCCCAAATATGAAAATAGGATCCAGCACCAGGTTCAGTAGCGCACCCAGCAGGGTAGTCAGCATTCCCGTGCGGGGAAAGCCCTGGGCATTGATAAAACCGTTCAGTCCGGTGGTCAGCATGGTGAAGGATGTTCCTATCAAATATATTTTCAGGTAGGCGTCGGCATAGACATAGGAATCGTCGCTGGCGCCAAAGAGATAGAGTATGGGACGGCGAAACAGGTAGCAGAATAGAAGCAACACAAGGGAGGTGCCGAGGAGCAGGGAAAAGGTATTTCCCAGAATCTTCTCCGCACGGGTTTCCTCCCCGGCGCCCCTGGCAATGGAGAACAGCGGTGTGCCCCCTGTGCCAAAGAGAAAGGTAAAAGCCGCGATCAGGGTGGTCAGCGGGAACACCAGGCCGATGCCGGTCAGGGCCATGCTGTCCGCTCCCGGCAGATGCCCGATATAGATGCGGTCTACCACATTATATAAAAGCTGTACCAGCTGTGCCAGTATCAGCGGGATGGACTGGGCAACGATATTCTGCCAGACCTTTCCCTTGGAAAAATCAGTTGAATGTGTCATAAACTTATCTCCTGCCTGCTTTGGCAGATGTCTTTTAAGGAATCTGTATGAAAGTGTTGGCTAAGCCGCCGCTTCCCTAATATATTATTCATGCTAGCATAATTTGTTTTTGTCTGCAACCAAATGGTAAATTGGCTGAGCCGATGCCATGACACTGTCCGGCTTGGCTGCCAGGCTGACAAGCGGTCGGTAACCTGTTATAATGATTCTATTGATACTGTTTTTGATTTTTGAAAGGAAGGACTGTGGCATGAGACATATTTTAACAATGCAATATCCGTCTTCGTGGTGGCATGACATGTGGCGGGAAGGCCTTGCCACCGGAAACGGTGTAACCGGGGTAAACTTGTACGGCGGGGCTAAGCGGGAGATTTTACAGCTGGGACGTCATGATTTGTGGTATGACGGCCTGGAGGAGGAAGTGCCGGATGTCCACGAGGCCCTGGGCAGACAGCGGAAGAAAATGGAGGAAGGCAGCTTCCGGGAAGCCAGCTGGGAGATCGTGAACGCATTGAAGGAGAAGGGTTATGACTCACGTCTGGAGAGTCACATTCCCGTGGCAAATCTGGTGGTGGAACAGACCCCGATCAAAGGGTTTCGTTCCTTTCGGCGCAGTCTTGACATGGAACAGGCATTGGCAAGCCAGCAATGGCTGGACGGCGGCGTTCTGATGCGCCGGGAAGTGTTTGTGTCCAGGGCGGTGGATATGGCGGTATATCGCCTGTCCGCGGAAAAAGAGGGCATGAACAGGGATCTGCTGGAGTACACGTTTCAGCTAAGCGTATTTCGAAATGAGGGAGAACGGCCTACCGAGGCGATCCAGGCGGTGTGGGATGCCGCGCAGACGGAGGTGGTCTGTGAGGGTGAGCATACGGGGTATTTACTTTTTAACTCACGAAGAGAGAAAGCGGCTGGAGCAGGCAGTAGGCAGTATGACAATAAGGATGTTTCTGCGACAGATTTTGGCGCTGTGGCAAAGCTTTCTGTTGAGGAAGGCAGACTGGAGAAACTGGAAAACGGGATAAAGGTGAAAGCAGCGAAGGAGATCCTGGTCACCATAGGCCTGTACGTGGATGAGGAGCGGGCAAGCGCCTGGCAGAGACTGCGCGACAGCCTGGGATCCCAGACAAAGACATTTGGGCAGCTGCTGGCGGAGAGCGCAAAACTGCATAAGGCTTTGTATCACAGTGCGGAACTGTGGCTGGGACAGGATGCAGTGCAGGCGGCAGGCCGGGAGGAAGGTCAGAAGGCGAACCGGGAGGAAGGTCAGAAGGAGAACCGGACGGAAGGTCATAAGGAAAGCCGGAAGGATACACAGGAGGAGTGGGGCAGAACCAATGAAGATTTGGTGCTGGAAGCCTTTTCTGACAGACAGTCCGTGGAATTGATAGAGAAACTCTGGCATTACGGGAGATATCTGTTTATCTGTGGCAGCAGTCCCGCGGCGAATCCGTTTCCCCTGTATGGCTTATGGGGAGGCAGATACCGGCTCCAATGGTGCCATAATATGGCAAACGAGAATCTGCAGATGATTTACTGGCATAGTCTGTGTGGGAACCTGATCGAGTACAATCAGGCCGTATTCCGCTATATGAATGACAGGATTCCGGCATTTAAGGAAAATGCGCGGAAGCTGTTCGGGATCGACGGCATCTACATGACCGCGGGAACCACCCCCGGAGTGTCGTCGCCTACCCAGGTGGTGCCTGTGATCATCAACTGGGTGGGTGCGGCGGGATGGCTCGCACAGCATTATTACCAGTACTTTCTGTATACCAGGGATATGGGGTATGCCCGGAATGTCATGATCCCGTATATGGATGGCGTGGCGGGTTTCTATGAGGAATTTGTGCGGTTCACGACGGATGGGGAGGGCAGGGAGCGAATCCTCTTTTATCCCAGCGTATCTCCGGAAAATACTCCTGTGAACTTCATGCCGCCGGAGGGAAAGCAGATCGCCCATCCCATGCCCACTACCATAAATTCGACCATGGATCTGTCCATACTAAAAGAGTTTTTCAAAAATATGTTAACGGTCAGCCAAATAGTCGGAGAGGATTTTTTCCCGCGGGAGCGGATAGAAAAATGGAACCGTATCCTGAAAGCCATACCGGAATTTCGGAGCAACGGGGAAGGGGCGGTGAAAGAGTGGCAGGAGGACATGTTTGAGGACAGGTATGACCACAGGCATCTGTCCCATATTTATCCGGTATTTCCGGGATATGAGGTATATCCGGAAAAGGATCCTGGTAAAATCCATGCATATGAGAAAGCAGTCAGCCTGCGCAAGATAGACGCCCAGACCGGATGGTCCATGGCGCATATGGCGGCAATCTATGCACGGTTCCGCAGCGGCGGGAAGGCGATGGAGTGCCTGGACAATATGGCAAGAAGTTCGCTGCTGAATAATTTCTTTACGCTGCACAACGACTGGAGGGGAATGAATATATCCCTGAACATGGATCCCGCCCCGGTACAGCTGGATGCCATCATGGGGTATGTGAATGCGGTGCAGGAAATGATCCTCTACGCGGCACCGGGATACATTGCGCTCCTGCCTGCCCTGGAGGAAAGGCTGTCCATAGGGGAGGTCAGGAATTTCCGGTACAGCGATGGGCTGGTATCCATGAAATGGAATCAGGGGAGGAAGCAGTTCGAATGCCGGATCACGCCCCTCAGACCCCATAAGGTACAGATAGTCCTGCCGGATTTCGTGGAACAGGGGAAATGGCAGGAAACGGATGCTGTGAGGATAGCCGCTCTTCGGGAGAAGGTGTGGGAGGTGGAGTTTCTGGAGGGTGAGTCAGAGATGGTGGTGTTTTATGGTTGGAATGCTGGTTCTAATGTTCTCGAATAATCCTTTCTAAAAACTCTCCCGGTGTCATGATCTCTGGCATTTCAATTTCCACATCCAAAAAATCCTTGTCGCCTGTAATGAAAATATCTATGTTCTCAATAATGGCGGTATAGAGGACGGGATAATCATTTATATCTCTAATGTCAAAGAGATTCCCCGGCATATGCCGGGGCGTGTAAACAAGTTCATATGATAGATCCGATAAAAAGGAATCTACGGCATATCCCTTTTTCGGGAATATACGGGCGACAACGGCAGTTAATTCGTCAATGATAAAAGAGGACAAAACCAGTTTATGATTTCTTGTGATATCATCTAAATTTTCTTGAAGTGTTCATTCGGAAAAAGCAACATTGAAATCAGGATATTTGTGTCTAACATGATTCGCATTGATATTGTTCTCCTCTTTCTGCACGAATTTCCTTTACGAGTTTTATAACATCCTGCTCATTTTTAATGCCTAGTTCCTCTGCCACACCAATTTCTAGGTGGAATAGATGGCCTGGAAATGGAAGAACAATGGACAACTTCGGATGTAAGGCCGGAAAGGGGGGCAGAGAAATGGCTCAATCTTATTTTGCGGAAAAGATAGAGGCTGATGGTTTACAGATAGAACCTACAGATGTAATGACCGGCGATAAAAACACAAATCGGTTTTTATATTACCAGTTAAAGATAAGTATGCTAAGGGCTGATAAGATTGATATCATTGTATCTTTCCTTATGGAATCCGGGGTGAGGATGATTTTGAAGGATCTGAAGGCGGCGCTGGATCGTGGCGTACAGGTAAGGATTCTTACTGGAAATTATCTCGGTATCACCCAGCCATCGGCATTGTGCCTGATAAAAAAGGAACTGGGCAATCGGGTGGATCTGAGATTTTACAGTGATAAGAGGCGCTCTTTTCATCCGAAGTCCTATATATTTCATTATGAAAATGAGGGGGAAATCTATATTGGCTCCTCTAATATTTCAAGAAGTGCACTGACCTCCGGCATTGAGTGGAATTACCGTTTCAACAGTCTTGAGGATAAGAAAAATTTTTGCCTGTTTTATGAAACCTTTGTGGATTTGTTCGAAAATCATTCTGTTGTAATTGATGATAAGGAATTGACCAGATATTCCAGGAACTGGCATAAGCCGGCTGTGGCAAAGGATCTGGCAAAATATGATGATCTGGAAGAGGCTGCGGATACTAAGGTTGAGATGTTGTTTCAACCAAGGGGCGCGCAGATAGAGGCGTTGTATGCCTTGGAGGACAGCAGGGCGGAGGGAGCGGTAAAGGGGCTGGTACAGGCGGCTACCGGTGTGGGAAAAACATATCTGGCTGCGTTTGATTCCGAAAAATATGAACATGTCTTATTTGTGGCCCATCGGGAGGAAATATTAAGACAGGCTGCCGTATCCTTTAAAAATGTAAGGCACTCGGAGGATTATGGTTTCTTTTATGGTAAGCAGAAGGATACCGATAAGTCGGTGATTTTCGCTTCTGTTGCAACGCTTGGCAGAAAGGAATATCTGACAGAGGAGTACTTTGCGCCGGATTATTTTGATTACCTGGTTATTGATGAATTTCATCATGCAGTTAATGAACAGTATCAGAGGATTGTCAATTATTTCAAGCCGCAGTTTTTGCTGGGCCTGACTGCCACACCTGAAAGAATGGACGGAAAAAGTATTTATGAGATCTGCGATTATAATGTGCCTTATGAGATTTCCCTGAAGGAAGCAATCAATAAGGGGATGTTGGTTCCGTTTCACTATTATGGTATTTATGACGAGACGGATTACTCCTCCATGCATCTTGTAAAGGGACGCTATGATGAAAAGGAACTGAATGAGACATATATCGGCAATGTAAAACGTTACGACTTGATTTACAAGTACTACAGGAAATACCGTTCCAGGAGGGCTCTGGGCTTTTGCTGTTCCAGGCAGCATGCGGAAGAAATGGCAAAGGAATTCTGTAAAAGGGGTATAGATGCTGTTGCGGTATACAGTAATGCGGATGGCAGGTTTTCGGAAGAAAGAGACAGGGCAATTGAGAAGCTGAAGAATCAGGAAATAAAGGTAATTTTCTCGGTAGATATGTTTAACGAGGGTGTAGATATTGCAGCCCTTGATATGGTTATGTTCCTAAGGCCGACGGAGTCGCCGATCGTTTTTTTACAACAGCTGGGACGTGGTCTTCGTACCAGCAAAGGAAAGGAGTATTTAAATGTCCTGGATTTTATTGGCAATTATGAAAAGGCAGGAAGGGCGCCGCTGTTGCTGAGCGGTGGAAAGGATCCTGTCAGAGGGGCGGCATGCGATTACAGGGATCTGGAATTTCCGGATGACTGTATCGTTGATTTCGATATGCGGCTGATCGACCTGTTCAGGGAACTGGACAGGAAAGCATTGTCTGCCAGGGAGCGGATCAGGCAGGAATTTTACAGGGTAAAGGAATTGTTGGATGGCAGGGTGCCTTCCCGGATGGAACTGTTTACATATATGGATGACGACATATACCAATATTGTATGAAACATGCAAAGGAAAACCCGTTTCGGAGATATATGGACTTTTTATATGAAATGCAGGAGCTGTCCGGGGAGGAGCAGATAGTATATTCAGGAATCGGGAGAGAGTTTCTGTCGCTGATTGAGACTACGGATATGCAAAAGGTATATAAGATGCCTATTCTGTACAGCTTTTATCATGATGGCGATGTGCGATTGGCTGTGACTGATGAGGATATCCTTACGGCCTGGAAGAAATTCTTTGATTATGGAACGAACTGGAAGGATTTTTCGGCAGAGATATCCTATGCCGATTATAAGGCCATGACGGATAACCAGCACCTGAGCAAAGCCAAGAATATGCCTGTCAGATTTTTAAAGGCGTCCGGGAAAGGCTTCTTTATTGAAAAAGACGGCTATGTCCTTGCGATCAGGGAAGATCTGGGAGAGATCGTGGGAAATGAGACATTTAAGAAGCATATGAAGGATATTCTGGAATATCGTACCATGGAATATTATCGGCGGAGGTATACTGGGGAGACATAGTGACTCCAGATATTCCTATAACACACATTCCAGCTGGCAGTCAAAAGGTTCCTTTTCCACGTGCTCCCGGTTGTAGACTGTGGCCTCGACACAGCCCATTTTCTGATAAAAGGCCTGGCTTTCCACAGCGGAGTGGGCGGAAATATACAGCTTTTTTGCGCCATGATTTTTGGCCCATTCCTTGGCGGCGAGGAAAAGTGCCCTGCCGATGCCTTTCGCCCGCATATCTTCTGACACATGGATGCTGGTGAGATCCAGGTAGTTCTGCTCGCCGCCAAACAGGGTGGATTCCACGGAAACGAATCCTTTTAAGTGCCCTTCCTCAAAGGCGGCATATACGAAACCGCCTGTTGCAATCGTATTTTTCAGGCAGGAAACCAGTGTCTGGTAATCCTCCTCTGACCAGTCGTCAATAAAGGGATCTTCCCGGATCACCCATTTGCCATTTTCCCTGCGCCAGCATTTCGTCACAACCTGGCGGCGTTTGAAATCACGGAATAATTCCCTGCATAGTTCTGTGGCATTTATATTTCTATATTGGATCATTTTTTTCCTCCGTAAAACTGATTTATTAAATATTGTCGTTCGGCGGCAATCCCCTTTACCCCGTTCGCCTGTGTCCATCCTCTTGCAGTGACATTCATGTAGTTTATTCTATCAGATTCTTTCCCTCCCGTCCAGCGGTTTACGATACCACGTTTAACAGCGTGTTGGCAGTTGCTGGTCACGGAGTGAACCAATAACAAAATGGTATTAAAAATGATACAATGACAGATTTACCGTTGATTTTCCCCCAAAAAAAAATATATAATGCATATAGAACTAAAAAAGTACATTTTGTAATAATTTAATGGAAGCGGAGCATAATACTATAAAAAGAGGACGACAGAATGAAAAATCAGTATTATTTATTAAACATAAGTGTTTCCGGGATAAAGAACATTAAAGAGGAAGTTCGTCTTGATTTTTATAAGAAAACCGTTGATAAGGACTTTAATCCGGACAAGTATAGGATTAAGGCTATTTATGGAGAGAACGGCTCAGGAAAGTCTGCGATGATTACGTCAGTTAAAATATTTCAGGATTTGCTGATTAAAAATAACTATTTAAATGAATCAAAAAACCAGGCTTTCCTGGATGAAATGATAAGCAAATCTACAAAATCATTTCGGTTTAGCCTGGAGTTTTTAGTGGTTTCCGGTGGATCTAAAACGGTTTATAATTACTCGGTTCATATTAAAAGAAGTGATAAGGGATTATATGAAATATATTCCGAAGAGTTAAAAGTGAAAAATGGAGGCTATGTAAACAATAATTATAAAACTATTTTCAAAAGCCGGGATGGGGAATTATTATATGTTTTATGTACAGAAAAACAAAAAGAATTTTTAGAAAAAAAATCTAGTAATCTTTTATTAACCCATTCATTTATATATATATACATTGTAAACTTAGAAAAAGATATCATGGAACTATACAAGGAGGCGATAGACCAGGAGTTGTTTATTCATGTAATAGCCTGCATGACCTTGACTTTATTAATCACAGTGTACCTTGGGGAAGAAGATCAGTATGAATTGTATTTTTTGAGAAAAATATTAAGAGGAAACGGACTGGATACTAAGGCATTGCAGGAGGAAATTTTTGAATACAGCGGCATTGCAAATATATTTTTTAATGTCAATGACAAAATAGTAGAGAAAAAATATTTTGAAAAATATAAAAACAAGGTGAATCAATTAACGCAATTTATTAAAATATTTAAGCATGATTTAATATCTATAGATATTGACAAGAAAGAAAATGGTGAAAACTATGAATGTGACTTGAACTTGAATTATGGCAGTTATAGTATAAATAAGGAATTTGAAAGTACAGGTATTAAGAAGCTGATAAGGCTGTATGACTGTTTTGAAGCTGCCAGTACCACGGGAATAGTTTTTGTTGACGAGATGGATTCAAATCTGAATGATGTTTACCTGTGTAAGTTAATTGAATATTTCATGTATTACGGCAAGGGACAGTTATGCTTTACCACACATAATTTGGACCCAATGACCATATTAAAAGAAAATAGAAACTCCATAGACTTTTTATCAAGTGATAATCATTTAGTATCGTGGACATCCAGGGGAAATGCTTCGCCGGAAAATTGTTATAAAAACGGGATGATAAAGGATTCTCCTTTTAACATAGACGCTACTGACTTTGTGGGGATTTTGGGAGAGTAAAACATGGCGATACAAATGATATTCTGTGTGGAAACAAATAGGAAGGCAGATGCGGATAGTATCTACATTACAGAAACGATACGTTATTGGTATGAGTTAAACAATCAAACCAAAATCAGTAAAATATATATGAATACAAAGTCAAAATACAATTCAAAAGACGTTTTGAAAGAGATTAATAAAAAATCCAGGGATTATACTTTTGGAGAAACAAGAGTAATATATTGTATTGATACAGATCAATATGAAAAAAATATTGAGCATGCAAAAGAGTTTGAGAATATAAATTTTTTTGCGTAAAGAGGGATTATGATCTGATATGGTTTTGCCATGATGTTGAGGAAGTGTTTTTGGATCAAAAGGTTTCTGATTCCTATAAAGTACAGGAAGCGGCTGCGTTTAGAAAAAAGAGAAGGATTGAGCAAATACAAGCGAATAAATTGATGTGTAATGAAAAGTATGCTTGTACAAGCAACATCCTGAATATTCTTGATAAATATCTGCCTAGAAAGCAAGATAGACAGAGAAGTTGAAAGAGTGCTGTAAATATTAAAGAATAAAAGCGGAGGTATGTACATGAAAGTATTAATGATCAACGGAAGCCCGAAGCCGCAGGGGAACACCTATGTCGCCCTGCATGAGATGGAGAAGGTTTTTGCAGGGGAGGGGATCGAGACAGAGATCCTACATATCGGCAACCGGGATATCCGGGGCTGCATCAGCTGCGGGCAATGTGCCAGTAATGGGAAATGTGTGTTTGATGACGCGGTGAACGAGGCGGCGGAAAAATTTGAGGCATGCGACGGGCTTGTGGTGGGCAGCCCCGTCTATTATGCTTCTGCAAACGCTACTTTGGTCGCTTTCCTGACCCGGCTTTTCTACAGCACCCCTTTTGACAAGACCATGAAGGTGGGGGCAGCTGTGGCTGCGGCAAGACGGGGAGGCCTGACGGCGACCTATGATGAACTGAATAAATTCTTTGGCATTGCGGGAATGCCCATTGCCTCCGGGCAGTATTGGAACGGCATTCACGGCGCTGCGCCGGGAGAGGCCATGCAGGATCTGGAAGGCTTGCAGATGATGCGCACCCTGGCGCGTAACATGGCATTCCTGATGAAGGGCATTGCGCTTGGGAAAGAGAAGTATGGAGTTCCGGAAAGGGAGCCCTTCGCAAGGATGAATTTTATCCGATAGGGCCTGCCTTTCATTGACATGATTCTTTTGGCATGACCTTTCAATCTTTTCTGCTTTTGATAAAGGCGTCCACTTCCTCCACCCCGGGCATCACGCGCAGGGCGCCTTTTCTGGTGGTGATAATGGAGGCTGCCGCGTTGGCGAAAGTCAACATTTCTGCCAGCCTTTCCTCATTCAGGTGATTCAGCCCATACTTCAACACATGATGCAGGCAGCAGGCTCCAAAAGTATCTCCCGCGCCGGTAGTCTCTATGGTCTTATCCTGCAGGAAGGGGTTTGCTTCTACGCGCAGATCCTTGTAATAGGCGCGGCTTCCGTCCCTGCCCATGGAAAGCATGATCAGGGGGATGCTGTATTGCTCCCTCAGTTTCCTGATGCCGGCATCGAAATCCTCCTCTCCTGTAAACCACTGAATCTCATTGTCGGAGATTTTCAGGATATCACACTGGGAGAAGCCGTATGCCGCCTGCTCCTTCGCCTCCTCAAGGGATGCCCACAGAGGCGGCCGCAGGTTCGGGTCGAAGGATACCAGTGCGCCGCCTTCCCTGGCAATGGCCACGGCGCTCTTCGTTGCCTGTCGAACTTCTTCGTGGGTCATGGAGAGGGTTCCGAAATGAAAGATTTCGGTGTCCCGAAGCATTTCTTCCTGCAATTCGTCTTTCCGCAGCATCATATCTGCGCCGGGATTGCGGTAAAAGGAAAAGTCCCTGTCGCCGCCGGGCAGTGTTTCCACAAAGGCGAGAGTAGTCCGGACATCCTCTGCCATGATCAGGTTTGAGGTGTTGATACCAGTCTCGTCCAGGACTGCTTTCAGACGGTTTCCAAAGATATCCCGGCCCACTTTGCCGATAAAAGCAGTTTTCCTGCCTGCCTTGCTCAACATGGCAAGGACATTGCAGGGGGCGCCGCCGGGATTGGCCTCATAGACAGGATTGCCCTGTCCGCTCATCCCGTTTTCTGTAAAATCAATCAACAACTCACCTAAAGCAACTACATCGAATTTTTTCATGCTAATCCCCCTATGCCGCCTCTGGCGGCTCAAATAGATATGAAAAACGCTGTCCTTCGCGTTTTTCTTGTGTGAAACTTAATACTTCTTAGGCAGTGTCTTTTGCTGCCTTAGAAGTATTTTTCACACTAACCTCCATGATTCCGTTCTGCGGATTTTCAAATCAGAATAAAGGCGCCCACCATCTGTCCCTTCGCACATTATGCGAGGTCATACTTCACCACATCGATGTTCACGGTCCCGTCCGCGATAAAGGAGATGCCGTCCGCCTCCTGCTCTGTGTACAGCACGGCGGACAAAACCTGTTCTCCATCGTTTACAAAGGCTTCCACGCTGAACCGGTCCAGAATGATCCGCAGCTTCAGCTGTCCGTCCTGATGGTTTACCTTACAGCGCCGCTGGTGGATGATCGCTCTTCTGGAGCCGGAGAATTTCCGGTCAATCTTCAATACGGACTCATGGGGCCGGAAGCCGAGGGAAGTATGGTACTGGTCATTCTGGGCAAAGCGGATCGCAAATTTCCGGTACAGGTCACAGCCCTCCTCCGGGCGTACAGTCACTTCCATATCTATTTTACGCCCCTGGATGCCCTCCAGCACGACTTGCCCTGCCACGGTGACATTTTTATGAAAGACTTTATTCTGCCTCATGGATTCCAATTCCCTGATGGGGGTCTGATACAGTCTTCCGTTCTTTAAGGACAATTCCCGGGGAAGGCTCATCTGGCCGAACCAGCCTCTTTCGTGCGTTCCCCTGTGGCTGCAGGTGTCCCAGTTCTGCATCCAACCTATCATTACCCGGCGTCCGTCCTGTGTCAGGATTGTCTGGGGGGCGTAGAAATCAATGCCGTAATCAACGGACTGATCCGATTCTTCGGTAAAATCTTCTGTTTCCCGGTCGTAGTTTCCGATCAGGCAGAGGGTGCCGTTGCCATTGTGGTATTCGAAGCCCGAGGGCATCATGTCCTGGGGGCTGGTCAGCAGCACCCATTTTCCATCCAGGAAAAAGAAATCGGGGCATTCCCACATTTTCCCGAAGCGGTTGTGGTTTGCCGCCAGCACTTTTTTGTAATGCCACTGGAAACCGTCCGTGCTGGAGAAGAGAAGGATCTGTCCGCTTCCGTCGGCAGACCTGTTTCCGATGATACAGCGGTAGGTGCCGTCCGTTTCCCTCCACAGCTTTGGATCCCGGAAATCGTGCCTGCTGCAGCCCTCCGGCAGATCCTTTTCACTCAGGACAGGGTTTTTCTCGTATTTTATGTAGTCAATCCCGTCTCCCACGGCAAGGCACTGTGTCTGTATCTCTGCATAACCGCCGTTGGCCTGGCGTTCCCGCACTACGCCGGTATACATCAGCAGCTGCCTGCCGTCGGAAAGCTTAAGCGCGTTGCCGGAAAAGCAGCCGTCCCTGTCATAGACCTCGTCCGGAGCCAATGCCGCCGGCAGGTGTGTCCAGTGCAGCAGATCCCGGCTTACCGCGTGTCCCCAGTGCATGGGTCCCCAATGGGTATCATAGGGATAATATTGGTAAAACAGATGATATTTTCCCCCATACCAGCACAGTCCGTTGGGATCATTCATCCATCCGGTGCGGGGAGACAGGTGAAAGGCGGGCCGTTCTTCCTTTGAAATGGTCTTTCCGAAAGCTTCTTCATATTTGCGGGATTCCCACAATGTCTGGCTTGTCATATCGAATACATCGCTCCTTTTCATAACCTTTCCTCCAGTTTATCATTTTGGCGCTGTTTCTACAATATATTTGATAGAATTTAACATGTTTCCTTATTCTGCGGTGTCTTTTCCGGAATAGCGGTCATATGCATTCTGATATACTGTCAGAAGCTTTTCCATACCGCATTTATCCCTCAGATGCTCGATGTAGGACTCCCACTCTTCATCTGTGGGGCCGCCGTTCTTGATCCAGAGACCTTCCTGTTCCGCGACGGCGCTTTCGAAATTAGCCTTATACCAGTCAATGTCGTCCAGTTCCCTGCCTGTGAACACACAGTCCACCGGGTAAGTGGTGGTATCGTCCACAAAAGGCATCCAGTAGTCATACAGGTCAGTGAGACGCTCAATGGCACGGTCTTCCATACGGAAAGTGGTCAGGTAATAATTGCTCAGGATCAGCTTCGGGCCGAATACCTCGTATTCACCTTTCAACTCGCCGGAACCCTTTCCGTACCTTTCGCGGCTTTCTTCATCAGAAATACTCAGCCATACGCCGTTCTCATCCTGTTCCGTAAAGTATGTGCCGATGGGGCCGTACTGGAGCTGCATGACAATCTCGGGATCATACCACATGTCAAAAAACTTCAAAAGGGCTGCGGGGCTCTTGCACTTTTTGGTAATATTCAGTTGGCCGCTGTTGATCCCGCCGCCGGTGCGGACAGTTACGTTATGGGTGCCGTCAGGACCGTCCAGGATGGGCAGGAATACATAATCGTCCGCGTAATCTCCCATCAGTTCCTCAATGTACCACCAGGTGGATACGCCCACATAGCCCTGGGAGCATTTTGAAATCAGCTGTGTGGAATCCTGGCTGAACATTTCCACGTCCATCAGTCCTTCCGCGTACCAGTCATGGAAGTAGGTAATGGCATCCCTGTATTGATCTGTGGTGCATATGAAATCCACGGTGCCGTCCTTGCGCAGAACCAGATCCTTGCACACGTCATTGGGCCAGTTGGTAAAGCCGAATCCCGCATAAAAGATGTTCTGTCCCCAGCACCACTCGTCAAAACCCGTGCTCATGGGGATGGTGCTTCCCGGGGCATTTCCGTAATATTTTGCGCTCATGTCATTGTCCTTAAAGGCCTGTAGCGCGGTGTGGAGTTCCTCTAAAGTCGTAGGTACTTCCAGCCCCAGGTCGTCCAGCCATGCCTTGTTGATCATGGAAAACTGGGGTATGGTATAAATGCTGTAGTCCTCCGGTGCGCCGATACCCGCGGTGCCCATGCGCTCTCCGGCGGGCAGGCCGTAAATGTAGCCGTCATCCATGGTGATGGCGCTGCGGATATCCGGGTTTTCTTCCAGGATTTTCGTCAGATTTGGCATATATTCCTCTGTCAGGTAGGGAGTCAGGTCAATAAAGGTGCCGTCATCCCCGTAACGGGAAATATCGTAGTTGCTGAAGCCTACGCCGATGAAGGCGTCAGGGAGTTCATCCCCGGCAATGCGGATATTTACCTGTTCGCCCAGGGACTGGTTCATGGTGGTCCACTCTATATGGATGCCCGTGTCTTCCTGAAGCTGGTTTAAGACCACATTGTTGTCATAGCCCGGACTTAATGCGCTCTGGCCGCCCATGATCGCAAATTCTGTCTGGGAGGTGTCCGGGTTCGCAACACCTTTTTCGTGATGGCCATAATCTTTATCGCCGCATGCCGTCATGGACAGGACAAGACCCGCCGCAAGTGCACAGGATACAAGGTTATTGCCGTGCCTGTATACTTTCTGCTTCCTCATACTATTCCTCATTTCTGCGCCGCTCTTTGCGCATAGGCGAATTTGTGACAAGCAGCGCGCAGACACAAACCGCCATGTGAAAACTTCATCTTCAAACTTCACATCAAGAACTCTTTCCTCAACCCTTCACGGCGCCGGCCATAAAGCCTTTTTCAAAGTATTTCTGTACGAATGGATAGATTACCAGCATGGGAGCGGCTGCCACAATGATGGAAGAAAACTTGATCATTTCCGTCATCCTGTTCAACTCGGCAAAGCCTCCCGATATGGTGCTCGCCTGGCTTGCGCTGGCGGAACTCTTGATCAGGATGTTGCGCAGTACCAGGGGCAGCGGAGCCCTGCTGGGGGAAGGCAGATAGATCATGGATGTAAACCAGTCGTTCCAGTAAGCCACCATGCTGAAGACCACCATGACCGCCATGATGGAACGGCTCAGGGGAACCACGATGCGGATAAAGGTAGTCCATTTGGATGCCCCGTCTATCTCTGCCGCCTCTGTCATCTCTTTGGGAATACTGTTCTCAAAGAAATTCCTCACAATGATCATATTACCCACTGCGACGCCGCCGGGCAGGAAGAGCGACCACATGTTGTTGATCAGCCCGGTTTGTTTCACTACCAGATAAGTAGGAACCATGCCGCCGCCAAAGTACATGGTGATGATGAAGAAAATACTGAGCCATTTCCTGCCTGGCAGAGTCTTCACGCTCAGCGGATAGGCTGCCAGATAAAGAATGACTACTGAGAATACGGTGCCGATTATCGTATATTTAAAACTGTTCAACAGGCCGGTCAGGATACTGGAGTCCGCGAATACCGCCTTATATCCCTCCAGGGTGAACTGACTTGGCAGAAGGAATGTCTTGCCTGCGTAAACATCGTATGGATCTGATACGGAAGCGATCAGAATGTAATACAATGGATAAGCGACTATAAATAAGAAAAGGGAACAAAAGACTACCAGTACCATATCGCTGGTCTTTTCGGAAAATCCTGTCAGCTTTCCGGATTTTGTATTTGCTTTCATACCGCACCTCCTAAATAAAGCTTGTGTCTTCTGATATTTTGCCTGCAATCTTATTCACAACGATCAGAAGTATGATGTTAATTACTGTGTTGAACAGACCAACTGCCGTGGAATAACTGTATTTGGCGTTTTCAATACCCTGCTGGTACACGTAAACGGCGATCACATCACTTGTGGCCTTATTCAGATTAGTCTGCAGCAGCCATACCTTTTCAAATCCCACATTCATCAGGCCGCCTGCGCTCATGATCAGGTTCAGCACCATGACGGATCTCAGGGCGGGCACGTCAATATGGAGGATCCTCTGGAACATGGATGCGCCGTCCACCCTTGCGGCTTCATAGAGGGAGGTATCCACGCTGGATAAGGTCGCCATGTAAACAATGATCCCCCAGCCTGCATCCTGCCAGATACCGGACGCGATATAGATAGTACGGAAGGCGGAGGACTCCGTGAGGAAATCGATGGAAGTTCCCGCAATCAGGTTCAACAGCCCTCCGGAGGGACTTAAAAAGATTTTGATCATACCGCAGATGACCATGACGGAAATAAAGTGGGGCGCATAGAGCACTGTCTGCGTGACTCTCTTAAAGCGCTGGAACCTTACCTGGTTCAGCATCAGGGCGAGGATGATGGGAACCGGAAATCCCCAGAGCAGGCTGAATAAACTCAGCAAAATTGTGTTCTTCATCATACGTCCGAAGGTGGGGGCGCTGAAAAATCTCTGGAACCATTCGAGGCCAACCCATTCGCTCCCTGCAAACCCGCGGCTCGCCTTGTAATCCCTGAAAGCGATCTGGATGCCGTACATGGGTATGTACTTGTAGATGACGGTCAGGACTACAGGGATCAGCAGCATGGCATATAATTGCCAGTGATCCGCCAGACGTTTTTTCAGCGGCCGTTGTACCGTAATTGCCCTGCCTGCGGCGGCAGACTTGTTCTTACTCATTTTTGTCTCCTTTCCTGTCAGACGGATATGGGTGCGCCACATTCCGCCGACGATCCATTTCATTTTGCACGCTACTGTGAAACGTTATTTCACTTCTTGCCGAAATGGT
>CANDMD010000020.1 GCA_947385725.1 uncultured Lachnospiraceae bacterium
GGTAGAACACTAGCCTTCCAAGCTAGATACGTGGGTTCGATTCCCATCACCCGCTTACAGGATTCGATCCGCATGCGGGCGGGATTCTGATAATACAATTTTTATAGGATACAGGCAATGGCCTGTAAGGTATGCGCGAGTGGCTCAGCGGTGGAGCACCTCCTTGCCAAGGAGGGGGTCGCGGGTTCGATTCCCGTCTCGCGCTTTTTTCATGTTTATACTCCTGCTTGTGTTTCAGCACGCGCATTAATAAAGGTTTCACTGTAAGCAACAGAACAGGATATCCGGTTTACAGCGCTGCAGGGCAGCGGGGTCAATATCCGAAGTATTACATTCAAGTTTATCATATGGTTACTGTCAACAGTCATAGGAAAAGGAAAAGGGTATGTCGATCAGGATTCATAATTTTATGGGCCGGCTGGGCTGGGAATTACAGAAAAGGGTGCCGATGCTGTCCAGCAATGCTTATTTAAAGCTGCAGTTTTTAGGGAGAAGGAAATCACAGCAGGCATATATTAAATGCTTCATGGAGGCGGAGGAGCCGCCGTACCCGCTGATTGTGAACCTGGAGACGATCAACCGCTGTAATTCGGACTGCGCGTTCTGTACGGCCAACAGGAATGCAGAAAAGCGGCCTTTCCAGCGTATGGAGAAGGAGTTGTTCCATTCGATTATTGACCAGCTTCGGGATTGGGGCTATAAGGGGCATCTTACTTTGTATGGGAATAATGAGCCCTGGATGGACGTCAATATTGTGGAATATCATAAATATTGCAGGGAGCAGCTGCCGGGCTGCTACATCTTCATGTCAACGAACGGGCTTCTGCTGACGGTGGATAAGGTAAAGGAGATCAAGCCTTACATCGACCAGCTGATTATAAATAATTATTGCGATGATATGAAGCTGCACGACAATATAAAAGAAATCTACGATTATATACGCGCCCATGAGGAAGAGTTTGCCGATGTGGAAGTGCTGATTCAGATCAGATATAAGCAGGCAGTGCTTACCAACCGGGCAGGCAGTGCCCCTAACAAGAAAAATACGACGAAGGTGATTAAGGAAACCTGCCTGATGCCTTACACAGATATGTTTATTTTCCCGGATGGCAGGATGGGAA
This sequence comes from uncultured Lachnospiraceae bacterium, assembly GCA_947385725.1. Classification (GTDB taxonomy): domain Bacteria; phylum Bacillota; class Clostridia; order Lachnospirales; family Lachnospiraceae; genus Acetatifactor. Next base: position 1,122 of record CANDMD010000020.1, read on the forward strand.
TCTGCTGCTGTGATAACTTTGAGGCCACCACGCTGGCAGACCTTAAGGTGACGCCCCTTCGGGAGGCATGGAACAGCGAGCAGTACAGGGAGGTTCGCAAAAAGCTGCAAATCGGCCGTCAGGAATATCCTTTCTGCAAGTATTGTGATTTTATAGACGCCGGACTGCGTATGGACGCGGTAAATGACGCGTTGACGGGAGGGGAAATGCACGGCGCAAGACAGTCCCTTTTTAAGAAGGAAGGGTAGTCGCTTTTATGTTTATTTATGGGGATTCCCCCGATCCCAGATCCTGGAAGGCTGAGCCTTGGGCGTGGGACTGCGGAACAGCAGTCTGCCCAGGGCTTTTCTGTTAAAAGGAAACAGAGGCCAGAAATAGCTGTAACCGCCGAAGGTGGGGGTGGTGGCTATGGACAACAGAACCAGTGCAAGACCGATCAGAAATCCGGGCAGCCCAAAGAATCCTGTTGCGAAGATCAGCAGGATCCGGTAGAGCCGTATGCCATCGCTGAATTCCGTGCCGGAGACAGACAGGGATGCAAGCAGGGTGACTGCGGCGTAGAACAATACTTCTATGGAAGCCCAGTTCAAACTGACAGCAATGTCACCTATGAGCAGTCCGCCGATGATGGAGAGGGAGCCGGAGAGTCTGCCGGAGTTAAGGGCGGCGGAATATTTCAGCAGATCCAGCAGAAATTCCACTGCCAGCACATAGAAGAACAGCCTTTGCGGAGTCATGCTGCCACTGTCTGAGAGAAGTCCCCACTGATCGGAAAGTTCCGGGAAATAGCCGGTCAAAAGCAGAAACACAGGCATCAGCAGCAGACTGACAGGGATGCAGAAAAAGCGTACCAGACGGAAATAAGTCCCCACAAGAGGGCTGTTGTAGTAGTCTTCTGAACTCTGGGTAAACTGGAAGACCGTGCAGGGGAAGATCAGGACTACGGGTGAATTGTCCACGATGACAAGAATGTGTCCCTCCAGAAGATAGCTGCAGGCCACGTCAGGCCGCTCCGTGGTCTGGATGGAAGGAAGCGGATTCCACCAGCGTTTGGGCAGCAGGAGTTCCTCAAGGCTTTTGGAGCCCATGGTCAGGGCAGAGACATTCAGTGAGTCAATGCGCTCCGAAAGTTCCTTCAGCAATTCCCTGTTTACATTCTTTTCCAGATAGGCAATGCAGACATCGGTTTTGCTTTCCGTTCCCACGGTGTGCACGGAGAAGCAAAGGTCTGTGGAACGGACACGGCGGCGAACCAGGTTGGCGTTGAAAAGCATGGTCTCCACGAAGCCGTCCCGGGCGCCTCTGGTCACCCGTTCCACGTCCGGTTCCGATATCCCCCTTGCGGGATAGGTTCTCACATCGATCAAGATCCCCCGGGGGAAGCCGTCGATCAGAAGCAGGGAGGGACCGCTGAGGACATTCCTGAGAATATCCTCCCAGGAATCGCACAGGGATGCCTGGGCGTAGCCGATCTTACTATTCATGTAGCAGACAATATCCTCGATTTTTCCGTCTTTCACATACAGGGGATTTTGCAGATCCGAAAAGATCTGCTGTAGGATTTCGTTCTTGCAGAATCCGTTGACGCCCAGGAAATACGCCCTGGTCTCTCCCAGACGGAGAACCCTGGTCATGAGGTCGAAGCTTGTGCCTATGGGCAGCCGGGACTTTAAGTACTGGATGTTTTCTTCTATACGATCAGACAGCGGCATGGCGGTTCTTTCACTCCTTATGGGGAATTTGGGACTTATCGATAGTCTCCTGGTACTCCTGGCCGGATGGAGTGCCAGTGTTAATAGAATCCCCCTTGGAAGTAAAATTATACGAAAAGGTAGATCAGTGTGCCCACAACGCCGGAGCCCAGGATGATCTTGATGGCTCCCACCTTGAATTTCCGCAGCAGGAACAGGCAGACGGCAAACAACCCGATCTCCACCCATTTCAGGTTGGAAAGTGCAAAATTCACGGTGTCGTCCCGAAAGACAGCCAGTGTCAGAATGGAGAGACCGGCACAGGAAATCAGGGATACCACCGCAGGACGCAGGCAGCCCAGAACGGTCTGTACGCCGGAAAAATTACGGTACTTATAATAGAAATACGCCAGGATCAGACAGATGGAAAAGGGCATCAGAATGCAGCCGAAGGTGCACAGCAGGGCTCCGGGTATACCCATCAGCCTCATTCCAACAAAGGTTGCGGAATTGATGGAGATGGGGCCGGGTGTCATCTCGGCAATGGTGATAAGATCCGCAAATTCCTCCATGGACATCAGATGCCAGACGTTGACGATCTGATTCTGGATCAGGGGTATGGCCGCATATCCGCCTCCCACGCTGAACAGGCCCACCTGTAAGAAACTGATAAAAAGCTTTGTCAGGGTATTCATGCTTCGGGTCTCCTTTCTTTCCGCCGCTCAAGGATCACACAGAGGATACCGGTGGCAAGGCAGCCCAGTATAATGTACATGGCGCTGACATCCAGGAAATAGCCCAGGATAAAGGTGACCACCATCAGGACGATGTAGAGAGGTCTTTTTGTCCCCAGCACATTTTTTGCCAGGTTGATGACAACATCGCAGATCACGGCGGCAACGCCCGCCCGCATGACCGTCAGGGCAGTATTTACAATGGCATTCTGACGGAACCAGTCATAGAAGACCGCGATCAGGGATAGGAGGATCATGGGGGGAAGTATGGTGCCGCCCACAGCCACCAGGGAGCCGACAATGCCCTGCAGCCTGTAACCCAATATGACGGAGGCATTGACAGGGATAGGTCCCGGGGAGGACTGCGCGATGGCTGTGATATCCAGCATCTCTTCCTCCTCCAGCCAGCCCCGTTCTTCCACCACTTTCTTTTTCATCAAAGACACAATGACAAAACCGCCTCCAAAGGTGCAGGCGCTGAGAGAGAACATAGTGGTAAAGAGTTGTCTTAAAAGAGTTTTGTTTACGGGTTTCTTATTGTTTTTACGCATAATTCCATTTGCCTTTTAATAGATTTGGATATAATATCTGCCATAGCCGGTTAAAATATTACAGCCACTGGGAGACGACCTGTAACCTATTATAAGTAATGCCTGCGGAAATGTAAATTCTTTTCGGGTTTTTCAAGTCAGAAATTCTTTCAAAAGGGCTTCCAGCTCTTCTTCTGTCACTGCCGCCGGATCCTGCGGCGGAGCATCCGAAACGGGAGGGTTTGTCGTGGAATTTACAGTTTCGTCCTCCATTTCAATGTTCCTGGCCTCATCCAGGGTAAGCTTGTCCACGGGCTGCCTGATCCCGATGGGCATCAGTTCCACCGTTCTCCTGCCCTGTCTGCCGCGGCTGCGCCCGCCCGCATTGGCTCTTGCGTTTATCACCCTGCCGTCTGTTCCTGTGTCCCCGTAGAGCATTTCAATATCCTGCCTGGTAATGTCAATACGCGGGGAAAGGTGATTTTCCAGGTAATCCACCAGATTGACCTTTAAAACTCGCTTTTTCTTCTTTACATCCACCACTGTAGAAATGGAAAAGTACAGATACAGGCCAAAAAAACTGACTATGTAAAAGGGCAGGATATCTCCCAGGGTTCTTCCTGCCATGATACTTCGGCAGATCCCGGCCCCTGCCGATACCACCGAAAGCAGCATGGCCTGTCCGGAGAGATGGTACAGCGTTTCGAAGGTAAAAGGCCCCCACTTTATCCGGTTCAGAAACTTGTCCACAAATACCGGAATGTTGGCCACACCGTTACTCATCTGATAACAATTGGCAAATTTTAATTTACATTGTTTTAGCATTTTATTCTCTGTCGAAGCCATATTATCCGACTCTTTTATCATATTCTGGTACAGGAGCCCTTGAAGGATCCTCAGAAATATGCTGACTGCCAAGAGAGTAAACATGCAGGCTGTAACAATTTTTTCCTCCTGAAATACACGAAACATGGCGCACCTCCTAAAAGCATAAAAGCCGACCCGCTGTCAGCGGAACCGGCTTTTGTATGCTTTTATTATAAAACAGATATACCTGTTTTCACAGATTTTTTCATCGTTTTATTCTGTATTTTTCGGACAAAATACGACATCATAATTCCTGCACGCGATACCTCGGGCGGTATATCCGCATGTCCCACAGATACTTCAATTCACTGCCAGATAGGTAAAGTCAGCTGTCTTCGCCAGACCTGTCATGTCGTGGCAGTAGATACCAAAGTATGCCCCTGTAAATCCCTTGCAGTGTTCGTCTGTCAGGATCCGGGCGGTCTGTTCCCCGCCCGCCTGCAGCCAGTCCGTACCATTCAGGCTGTAGCGGAATACGACGTTCATGCCGTCCTCTGTCACTTCTGCCCGCAGCCGGAGCTTTTCTGTCCGGGGTAAGGGTACAGGCTCCATTTCATCTGAAATGACTCCTGTATCGCTTTTGATCAGTGTTAATGCTGCCTGCCCGGTTTCGGTCATTGTTTTGCCCAGAATGTAGAAATTCATGGCATCGTACATGTAGACCAGGCCTGCCATCTGTTCCGGGTATTCAGGCACAAAGTCCATCTGTGTCTCCGCACGGCAGGAGATCTGGCGCTGCCGCACTCCCAGCAGTGATACCCTGTGCAGTGAGTTGAGGGATTCCCTGCCGGTAAGCCGGACACAGCCCGGGTTCGCGGTACAGTCCGCAAAGGTGTTGTAGTCTATTCTGGGGGAATTGTACCGGAGGTGCAGCCTGGGTTCGTCAAAATCATCAAAAAATCCGTTTTCCTCTTCCTCCAGGCAACATTCATCGATTCCTGCGGGAGGTTCCGTCTCTTTGCCCGCAAAATGTCCGCCTGCTTTTAGCCGGAGCCATCCCTCCTGATCCCAGGTCATCTTCTGAATGGCTGTTTCCCTGCCCAGCGTACACCACTTTTCTCCGTTTAAGGGCCGGGAGCAGAGATGTACCATATACCATTCTCCGTTCTGCGTCTCCACAATATCCGCATGCCCACACTTTTGCAGGGAGTCCATGTTTTCCCTGTCCGAGGTCAGTATGGGATTTCCCGGTGCTGTCTCAAAGGGACCCCAGACGCTTCTGGAGCGTGCCATGGTGACGCAGTGATTGTAGCCGGTGCCTCCCTCCGCCACGATCAGGTAATACCAGTCGCCAATGTGGTACATATGGGGTCCTTCCGTGCATCCCAGTCCAGAGCCTGCGTAGACCTTTTTCCGGGGGCCGGTCAGATGATACCCGGAGTCCAGTTCCTGTACCAGGACACCTTTAAAACCGTTAACCATGTTTATCAGATATTTTTTCCCGTCTGTGTCATGGAACAGGGACGGATCAAAGCCGATACTGTTCAGATAGACCGGATCCGACCAGTCCCCATAAATGTCATCGGTATGAACCAGGTAATTGTGGGTGTTGTAAAACCTTCCTTTTTTGGTCTTCACATCGGTATAGATCAGGAAGAACCGTTTCCCGTCATAGCTCAGACAGGGTGCCCACACACCTCCTGAGGGAGGATCTCCCACCAGATCCAGCTGACTTTCCCTCCGCAGGGGTGACGGGATCTGTTCCCAGTGCCGCAGATCCCTGGAGTGGAACAGCCTTACGCCGGGCCACCATTCAAAGGTGGACGTGGCAATGTAATAATCCTGGCCAGCCCTGATGATACTGGGATCGGGACAAAAGCCCCTTAAAATCGGATTCTGTATCATAAATGACCTCGTTTCCGCGCTGTGCTGCGCCTTTGATGTTTGTGGAGGTATTCTCCATCCTGTGTTTCTGATGCTCTTATGATATACTTATTTTCAGACAGATTCAAGTGTACAAACCTGAATCATGAATGTGTTTGGGGGATGGAAAATAAAATTTATTGTAACAGTTTATAAGGGCATGACGGAAAGTGTGTAAAAGATTGCACATTTTGTAAAAATCTGCTAAAGTATACTAAGAAAAAAATGTTACACTATCAAATAGGAGATGATCATATGACATACAAGACTGAGGGAACCTGCTCACAGCTCATTGAGATCGAGTTGAAGGACGGATTGATCGATTCCGTCACATTTACAGGAGGCTGCAACGGTAATCTGAAAGGGATCGGCGCGTTGGTGAAGGGAATGAAGCCGGAGGATGTGATCGCCAGATGTAAGGGTATCCGCTGCGGTTTTAAAAATACCTCCTGTCCCGACCAGCTTGCGCGGGCGCTGGAGAGTATGCTGTAAAAACGCGGGGCTGAAGGGTTGCTTCGGCATGGAGGTTAAAATGAAAAAGATTGTTTTAACAGGCGGCGGCACCGCGGGTCATGTTACGCCCAACATTGCCCTGCTGCCCGCTTTGCAGGAGGCCGGGTATGAAATCACATACATGGGTTCCTATGACGGAATTGAGAAAAAGCTGATTTCCGATTTTGATATCCCGTATGTGGGTATTTCCACAGGAAAGTTCCGCCGATATCTGGATATCCAGAATTTTACAGATCCTTTTCGGGTCATTAAGGGATTTTCCGAAGCGAGAAAATTTCTGAAGACGTATCAGCCGGATGTGGTCTTTTCCAAGGGAGGCTTTGTCAGTGTCCCCGTGGTTCGTGCTGCAGCGTCCCTGGGTATTCCCTGTATCATCCATGAATCGGATATGACGCCGGGGCTTGCCAACAGGCTTTGCATTTCCGCAGCTGTAAAGATCTGCTGTAATTTTCCGGAGACGCTGAAGCTGCTGCCGCAGGGGAAAGCCGTGCTCACCGGTTCCCCGATCCGTGCGGAGCTGTCCCGGGGCAATAAGCTTGCAGGGCTGGATATGTGCGGATTTACTGCCAATAAGCCTGTTATTATGGTAATAGGAGGCAGCCTGGGCGCCGCCAATGTAAATAAGGCGGTTCGTGATGCCCTGCCGAAGCTGCTGGAGGATTTTCAGGTCGTACATCTCTGCGGGAAAGACAAAATGGATAACCTGCTGCTGACTACGCCCGGCTACAAGCAGTTTGAATATGTGAAATCTGAATTAAAGGATTTGTTTGCAATGGCTGATATAGTGATTTCCCGTGCAGGGGCCAATGCCATCTGTGAGCTTCTGGCTTTGAAGAAGCCTAATATCCTGATCCCCCTGCCTGCGTCCAGCAGCAGGGGGGATCAGATCCTGAACGCCCAGTCCTTTGAGGCTCAAGGGTTTTCCATTGTGATCAATGAGGATGACCTGCTGACCGATCTGCTGGTGGACAGGGTACATGAGCTGTATTTTACCAGACAGACTTATCATGAGGCCATGGGTAAAAGCGGTCAGATAGACTCCGTCAAAACCATTATGGGATTGCTGGAGCAGGCCGTTCAATCGAAATAGCATATTGGCAATGAGAAGCATATAGTGATTATAAGCTTATCGCCGCTGTTCAGAGCAGGCCTTCGTCATATATGGCTCTGACGCCGCCGATGAATTTCGGCCTGGTGCGGGCACAGACCACACGGGCATCACCGATTTCCTTTGTGCGGATCCTGACCGGAACCGCCACATCCCGCAGGTGCATCCCAATCAGGGTGTCGCCGATATCCATTCCTGCGTGGGCCCTGATATGTTCCACCGCCACAGGATGTTCCAGCGATTGGTATGCAGCCGTGGCAAAGGAGCCCCCGGCTTTTGGCTGGGGCACTACATTTACCGTTTCATAATGGTACTTTTCCGCCGCGTCCTGCTCCATGATCAGAGCGCGATTTAAATGTTCACAGCACTGTGCCGCCAGAAAGACACCCGCTTCCTGGGTGGCCTGGTAAATATTTCCAAAGACGGCTTCAGCCAGTTCAGGGCTGGAAAAGCTGCCAATGCTTGCCCCGCTGACTTCGCTGGTGGAACAGCCCACCACAAAGAGATCGCCTTCCGACAGTTGGGCTGTCTCCAGAATCTCCTTTGCCGCCCTGTAAGCCTCTTCTCCAATGATCGCCATATCCTCTGTCATACGAACCTCCATCCTTCCGTCCTGCGGAATTTTAAATCACATTCCATTCGGTTACAACTTATAATATGTTCATAATTCGCCAATATATTTTGTCTCTCCGGGTCTTACCTCCATAAGCTCTCGTTCTGTCTTCACCCACACGCTGACGGCGGTGGGATTATACATAGTCATGCCGTCGGCGGAAAATTCCTGCAGTCTGACAGCGCTGATATAGGTGTATATTTCCATGTTGGAGGCATACCAGATATCTTCCTTGTCCGCCATCTTGTCCACAAAGGCTTCTATGACGCTCCAGTCGCCGGAATGTCCGAATTCGAAACTGTGACCCCACACATACATCACCGGAAGTTCATAAAAGCCTGCCACATCCAGAAACCGGTCTCCCAGCTCCAGCAGCCGGTTGTTATGATGGCAGGTGGGATGCCACTCCATGAAATCGGAGGGAGGGAAGAATCCACAGGTATCATTTACTGTCCGGGAATATTTTATTCCAAGGGATTTCGCAATCCGGATGATCTCAGGATTATAATTTCCGAAGGCGTAGGACATGCCCTGCACCAGGCTGCCCGTAATCTCCTCCAGGCGTCTGCGGTCCTCCTGGATCTCCAGCAGGGCCTGCGGTCTGGTGAGAGTGGGGAGATTGCGGTGCTGTACCCCGTGACAGGCCACCTCATGTCCCACATATACATCTTTGATGTCCTCTGCGCTGATGAATGTCTCGTCGTTCTTATGGAGTCCCAGCTTTCCCGAATTTAAATGAAACGTTCCCTTCATGCCATGGCTGCGCAAAAGCTCTGCCAGCCGCCTGTCAAAATCCTGGCCGTCGTCATAGCTGAAAGTCAAAGCCTTTCTGGTTCCCTGCGGATATACAAATCTCATATCGTACCTCCCTGTCTCTGTTTTCATGCTTTCTGTAACTGCTCAGGATCGTGTGTGTTAAGCAGCAGCGCACCCTTTGAACAGTTCGCTATCTTACAAATAAGTGCATCAGTCTTTCGTAAAACGGGGTATAGGGCTGGTATCGCATGGGCAGGTCGAAAAAGGTCTTCTTGTCCACGATACTCTTCTCATGGGTAAAGGTGTCAAAACCCCGTCTGCCATGATATACGCCCATGCCGCTCTCGCCTACGCCGCCAAAGCCCATCTCGCTGGTGGCGAGATGAATGACCACATCGTTGATACAGCCGCCCCCATATTGAATCCGCTCCTTCACAAAGCGTATGTGATCCTTGTCCGAGGAAAACAGATAGAGGGCCAGGGGGGAATCCATGCCGTTGATCTTCCTTGCGGCTTCCTCCAGGCTCTGATAGGTCAGCACCGGCAGCACCGGCCCGAAAATTTCCTCGCCCATGACCGCGTCTTCCCAGGTGACATGATCCATCACCGTGGGGGCGATCCGCAGATGCTCGGAATCAGTCTGGCCTCCGTATACCACTTTATCCTGATCGATCAGTCCGCATACCCTGTCGAAATGCTTCCGGTTGATCAGCCTGCCATAAGCGGGATTTTGAAGGGGGTTGTCCCCGTACTGCCTTGCAATCTGTTTTTTCAGTTCCGTCACAAACGCATCTCTAATGCTTTCGGCGCAATAAATATAGTCAGGTGCAACACAGGTCTGGCCGCAGTTCACGAATTTGCCGAATACAATTCTTTTGGCGGCCAGCGGCAGGTTTGCGGTTTCATCCACAATACAGGGACTCTTTCCGCCCAGCTCCAGCGTCACGGGAATCAAATGCTCAGAAGCCTTGCGCATCACTTCTTTTCCGACAGCCTTGCTTCCGGTGAAAAAGATAGTATCAAATTTACAATCCAGCAGACAGGAATTTTCTGCCCGTCCGCCCGTGATTACCTTGACATGCTCCGGAGGAAAGCATTCCCCGATCATTTTTTCCAAAGCGCCGGAGGAGGCAGGCGCATAGGCGCTGGGCTTTAAGACAACCGTATTTCCGGCGGCCAGTGCGTCCGCCAGGGGATCCAGTGCCAGCAGAACAGGATAATTCCAGGGGCTCATGATCAGCGCCGTGCCGTAAGGAACGGGTTTCACAAAGCTGCGGGATATGTGCTGCACAAGGGGTGTGTGCACTCTGTGCTCCCTGGCAAATCTGTCAATATGGTGCAGAAGGTAAGTGATCTCGCTTTTTGCCAGCCCGATTTCGCACATATAGCTTTCCTGCGGGTTTTTTCCCAAGTCCTGTTCCAAAGCGTCAGTCAGGAGTTTTTCACACGTTTCCAGGGCATGCCGCAGTTTTCTCAGGGCATCTTTTCTGGCGGCGACGGGTAGGGTGGCGCCGGTGGAGAAATAGTCCTGTTGCACTTTCAAAACTGCCTCTATCTCGCTTCGCTCCATTTACTCGCTGATCCTTGCCTTTCCAAAGTGTATTAATGACAGCATATCGGGTCCTGTATGGGCGCCGATGATGGGGCTTAACATGGTGATCTTTACCGTGAGGTCCGGCTGGCGATCCAGAACCATCTGCTTAAGCTTTTCCGCGTTGTCCCTGCAGTCCGCGCAGCAGATATAGACCGTGTCGCCGAAGCTTCTGTCAAAGCTTTCCCCAAATAGTTCAATCATGTGCCTTAACGCAAGGCTGTCGCCCCGCTTTTTCGCGATGGTATCCAGTCTGCCATCCCCCTTGATGGTGAGGATGGGCTTGATATTTAAGGCAGTCCCGATGACTGCGGTGGCGGCGGAGATTCTTCCTCCCCGCTTTAAATACATCAAATCCTCCACCTTGAACCAGTAATTTACCCTGTTGGCGTTTTCCCGCAGCCATGCGGCGTTTTCCTGCAGGCTCATTCCCGCTTCACGGTTTTTGCAGGCAGCTTCCGCCAGAAGCCCCATTCCGCCTGTGGCACCGAGGCTGTCCACCACCTCCACATGGATTTCCCCGTAGGACTCCTTCAGCATCTCTACCGCCATCTGCGCGGATTCGTAGGTGTTACTCAATCCGCTGGAAAGGGACAGATACAGGAGGGATTTCTTTTCTTTTACATAGGGTTCAAAAACAGATACATAGTGAAAAGGAGCGATCTGGCTGGTCCGCGTGGGCATCGCCTGTCTGAGTTTATCGTAGTAATGGTGCATCATTTCATCGCTTTCAGGCCGTTCACAATGAAAGGTATCTTCCCCCAGCATGTATTCCATGGGGACGAACCGTATCTTGTCATGCTCCATAAAAGCCTTGTCAATGTCCAGAGAAACATCTGAAAAAATTTCGTAATCCATCTTCGCCTCGTTTCCGCGCGGCAATTTGCTGAATACAGAGTCTGTTGATCCCGCGCTAATCCCGACCTTATAAACATTATAGCGGTAAAATGGAGTGAATGCAATGAAAACACTTTTCTCTTTCTTGGAATATAATAAATAAAACGCTCACAGGAGATATCTATGCAGATTATTCCCTCTCTGCTGTTCGGGATTTCTGCCAGTCTGGACGCCCTGCTGATCGGCATCAGTTACGGGATCCGCAGCGTCCGTATCCATCTCTGGCAAAATCTTATCATCAGCGGGATCACCCTGGCAGGCACCTGCCTTTCCGTGGGCTTTGGAGGCTGGCTGGCTCCAAGGCTTCCCCATATGGTGAGCAGGTACGCAGGCAGTATGGTACTGATGCTGCTCGGTATCTGGTATGTGGTGAAATGGATGGTAAAAATGCTCGCGCATACGCGGGAAATGACGCAGGCGGCCGCGGCCGGTTCTATGCTGTGTCTTTCTTTTCCCGAGGTTCTGGGACTGGGCGTAAGCTTAACCCTGAACAATATCGGTATTGGCCTCAGCGCCAGTATTGCCGGCCTTGCCCTGATTCCTGCAGCCATTGCCACACTGGCCTGCTCCCTTCTGTTTCTGTATGCAGGAAACCGTCTGGGAAGGAGCCGTCTGCTCCAGTTTTTGGGCGCCGCGGCAGATCCGGTATCTGGAACCCTCCTGATCCTGCTGGCTCTGTTACAGGCATTTGTCTTCTGACCACACTTCTATGTTGCTTCATTCGCGAAATGGGTATTCCTGTTTCGCGTTACATATCAAACTCATGTACCAAACTCACAGTAAATGATTTTGCTTGTTTTTACCATAAGGTTTTGCTACACTGAAAACAGGTACATAAGAACCCTGCGGAAAGGCAGAGGATGTTATACGAGAGGACGAGGGTGGGAATATGATCTATGTGTTGGTCATTATTGCGATGATATGGTGCATTGTGGGATTGCTGCTGGCAATTTTCCGGTGGGACTGGCTCAGCCAGCATCCCCTGTTATATCTGGACCGTCTTGGCAGATGGAGGGGTGCGGAGTATGATCCTAATATGCGCAAAAAAACGATTATAAAGTTTTCCATCTGGCTGGCACTGGGGTGCGTGGGTGTGGTACTCGTGCTGAATAATTACAGGGACGTCCAGAAGCTGGCGGATTACACCCAGGTGAATGCGGGCGAGACGCTTCCCCTGGCGGGTGGGGAATTGTCATTCACATACCTGGTGGAGGATAACGAGATTGTGATCGTCCGGAATAATGCCGGAATGGGAGTATTCGGGAATTACACTGTTAAAGCGGATACGCATGATTATGGAGAAGCATTGGTGGCGTTCACCGGCGTTTTCACAAACACAACGGATCAGACCCTTGTGGTTCCCAATGAGGATATTAAGGTGTTCGGTATTCCCACTGACACTGCACAGGGATATAAATTTAAAGGTTCCTGGATGGCAGACCACAGGACGGACGGGGACGGGAATATGGTGCTCGCGCCGGGTGAAAACGCGTTTCTTTATTTCTGGGCGGTGCTGAATAAGGACAGACAGACACAGCCTTACGCCTATGTGGTTCAGGACGGCGAGCATTTTTACAGGCTGGACATGGATTCCCTGGAGTCCGCTGCAGCCGGGGAACTGACTGCCCAGAACACATATACGGCAGTAGGGGAAACCATAGATGATGCAAAAGCGCTGGCTTACGATGAAACATACCACGGGATGAATATTGGGGATGTGACCCTGGTTGATACCAATCTGGTAGGCAGGGGTATGGCTGCCTGGAATGCTTATGTGAAGGGTGAAGACGAGAGTTCCGGTGAAGAGCCGCTGTATTTGGAACTTGTGATGGAGGTGGAATCCCCCAACAAGCTTTGGGATTCTACCCTGAAGCAATGGATGTCCATTCTGGTAATGACGGAGGACGACATCTGCTGGGAAGGGGCAGAATATAGGATAAAGGAGCGAAAGGATCCTGTCAATGAGGGAGAAAATTATAGCTGTGAAGTGCATTATACGGTTCAAGTGCCGAGGGATGCAGACAAATTGCAGATCGTCCTGTCAATGGGCGGCGATAGCTATACAGGCGTGTTGATGCTTGAGGAATAAACAATCTGCGGAAGAGGAGAGATATCACAGTGAAGATCGTAATTCTGGAACGAAACAGTGTGGGAACCGATGTGTCGGTGGACAGCATCAGCGATTTCGGGGAGGTGACGGTCTACCGGAATACCGTGACGGTAGAGGAAGTGAGGGAGCGTGTCAGGGATGCGGACATTGTCATTGCCAATAAATCCCCCATGAATGAGGTAACGCTGCAGGATGCCCCCAATGTGAGGCTGATCTGTGAGTTTGCCACAGGCTATGACAATTGTGACCTGGCCTATTGTAAGTCCAGGGGGATCAAGGTCACAAATGTGGTGGATTATTCCACCGCCATGGTGGCGCAGCACACGTTTACCCTTGCCCTTGCCCTGAGCCAGAAGCTGATCCATTATGACAGCTATGTGAAGTCCGGCGCATACAGCGCCCAGGACCGCTTTTCCAATTTTGACCTTCCCTTTTATGAGCTGGAGGGAAAGACCTGGGGGATTGCAGGCATGGGAAATATCGGCAGGCGGGTGGCAAAGATCGCGGACGCCTTTGGGTGCAGGGTGATCTTCCATTCCATTACAGGGCGCAGTGCCTGTACGGACTATCCGCAGGTGGATAAGGACACGCTCCTTAGGGAGAGCGATTATCTGTCCCTGCATTGTCCCCTCAGCGACCTGTCCCGCAATTTTATCGATGCTTATGCCCTGCGGAAAATGAAGAAGACAGCGATCCTGATCAATGTGGCAAGGGGACAGGTGGTGAATAACCATGACCTTTACGAAGCGCTGGAGGCAGGATGGATCCAGGCGGCAGGGCTGGATGTGGTGGAGAAGGAACCCCTGGAACCGGCCAATCCCCTGAGCCGGCTGAAAGACAGCAGCAGACTGATCATCACGCCCCATCTGGCATGGGCCAGCGTGGAAGCCCGCACCCGATGTGTGGAAGGGGCTTATCTGAATATACAGGCGTTCCTTCGGGGAGAGGACCGGAATGTGGTGAACCCGTGAACCGCCTCAGTGCACTGGGAAGTGCACAGCTATTTGCCTGCATATGCAGGCTTTTTGCTTTTAGGGAAGCATTTTCCTGATTGAATCAGTGCTTCCTTAGGGAAACGCTGATTAAAGCGAGGTGTTTTCAAGTTTCCATTGAGTCGATATATTCTTTCATTTCAAGCATTGCTTGATTGAAAATACAGCGGGAATCTGTTTATACTGTATCCATACCGGTATACAGAACTGCAACAACGAAACAGTCCCGGAACGAAAGGGAAGGGACGGAACTGAATGATGAAATGGAGGATACGTATATGTTTGATGTGAGAAGAGTGTCCCAGCAGATCCGTGACGCCAGGATCCGCAAGAATATGACACAGAGCAACCTGGCGGACGAACTGGGGGTAAGTTACCAGGCGGTTTCCAACTGGGAGAGGGGCAACTCCCTGCCTGATATCTCTAAATATGAAGATTTATGCAGAATATTAGATCTGAAGCTGGAGGATCTGCTGGGCGGCGGATCAAGTATCGATGCGGTAAGCAAATTCATTGATTACAGGAAGGGTGAAAATGAGGATCCCATGACAGTGGAGGAAATAGAATCGGTGGCGGACCTGCTTGCGCCGGAGGATCTGAAAAAGACCGTACAGGGACATCTGGATCAATTAACCTTCGATCTGGATGCCGCAAAGCATTTGGCTCCGTATCTTGATACAGAAACACTGGATGAACTGGTAAAGAATGTGGCTCTGGAGGATTTCCAGGCAGTAGTAGGGTTAGCGCCCTTTCTGTCCCAGGAGGCTCTTGTCTCCATAGCGGAGAGAGTCAGCGCTGCCGGAAAGATGGAAATATCCTGGCTGAAAAAGCTGATGCCTTTTATGAAAAAGGATTCGTCGGACAGGCTGGTGGAGCACCTGGAACCGGAGGAGATCAAGGATTTGGCCAAGATAGCGCCGTTCCTGCGTAAAAGAACCATAGTACATCTGCTGGAGAAGCTGGAGGATGAGGATCTCAGGTTTCGGACAATGGTGAAGGTAGCGCCTTTCCTGGAGGGGGAATATCTTGCGGAGCTCCTGGAAAATATGGAAGTGAAGGATATTGACAAGATTCAGAAGATAGCTCCCTTTTTAGGAAAGGAGATTCTGAAAAAATGGATCCAGGGAGGATTGGAGAACTCCAAAAGACAGCAAAGTGAGGATTGAAAACTTCCCAAAACTTGCCAATCCCCCAAATTTGTAGTAGAATGTCAGCATGGGTTTTGAAAGAACGCAGATACTGATAGATACTAATATAGAAATGAGGATTGGCATGATAGGGAAAATAAAGGAATTGTACGGGAAATATGAGGAGATTATTGTCTACCTGGTCGTGGGTGTAGTGAACACTATCATTTCATGGGCGGCCTGGTTCGGATGTGCGTATACCTTCCTGAATGCGGAGATCGTATGGCAGAATTTCCTGCTGAGTGTTATTTCATGGGTGGTGGGCGTCATCACGGGGTACTTCATGAACCGCAAATTTGTATTTAAGAGCCATGAGCCCAATATCTGGAAGGAATTTTTACAGTTTTCCGGCGGGCGGCTTTCCACCTGGGCCTTGGATGCGGTAATGATGATACTGATGGTAAATATCCTGCGTATCCATGAGGGTTTCTCCAAGATATTTGTATCGGCGCTGGTCATGGTCGGTAACTACATCATCAGCAAGTTCTTTGTGTTTAAGAAGGACAAGCCTGTAGAAGGGCAGGAGGCACAGTAAAAGGCCGCATCGGCACCTTTCGGAATGCTGTTGTGTGCACAGACGAAGACAGGGACTGTGAACAAGTCCTTTCACAGAAAAGAGCACTTTCAGGCAGGAAGCCTGGAAGTGTTCTTTTCTGTTCAGCATAAACATGGTTAACCTGACGGTGAATGCCTGTCAGACTTACACTACCTGGTGCTGTGAGAATCCTTTTCCGGCCCATATGATTCCTGCGATTAGTACAATGACGGTAATCGGAATGGCCAGATACACGGGCGGAAATGCCATGCTCCCCAGTGCAATCAGGTCGAAACGGAACAGCTTCAGAAGCTGCATCTGGGTGACAGGCAGCAGGTATCCACAGAGTTCCAGGGATTCCGGGAGCAGGTTCCAGGGCAGGAACATGGGAAGTATATATATGACAAAGGCGATCACAAGGGCGCTGAATGAACTCTTTGCCAGGGAGGACACCACCAGGACGATGGAGGTCAGGACCAGCATGCCTCCGAACCAGGCAAGGCAGGCGAGACCATAAGCCTGGAGCCAGTTCAGATGAAAAGGGGTGTGGTCGAAAATGCCCAGCTCCCCCAGCTGCACGGAGCAGTCCCATCCCACGCTGCCGTGTACGGCCAGCATCAGCAGGGTGCTGATGGCAATCAGCAGGACAGAACCGGCAATGGTGATGAGATAGGCGGAAATAATCTTGGCCAGGGTGCACTTCTTGCGGCCATGGATGCCCGTGAGAATCAGGGCGTCCATATGGATGGTATACTCCTCTGAGAAAACGGGGGCGACAATGATCACGATGATACATCCCAAGGTCAGGAAGGAATACATCAGTGCATATATCGTGCATTCCCAGCCCGTGGAGTATCCGATGGTCAGCCCCGGGGCCAGGTCCCCGAAGGTTTCCTCCACGGTGCTGCCGCTGTAACTGCCGTCAAGGTCGATGAAGCCCCAGGTGGAAAGGATGCTGTACATTAAATTATGGGTGTAATGCGCTTCCCGGGCAGGGTCGATTTTATTGGCTTCCCAGGCGGCATTCGATATGTCATAGGTTTCGATGACGGAGCGTACTTTTTCATCTGTCAGCAGTCCATGGTAGAGGGAACAGATCTCCTGATCTAAAGGGATGGCTTCGAATCCTTCCGTTGTCACAGGCCGTCCGTCCTTTTCCGTCACCACGGCAGTATATCCCGGTACCACCCAGGAGCTTTCCATAATAGCCAGAAAGAGGACGAGCCCTATGAGTGAGGCCCAGACCAGAGGTTTGCGCAGCATTTTTTTCACTTCAAATATAATCAATTGTTTCATATGACATGATCCTCCTCATCGCTGAAATAATAGAGATACAGATCCTCCAGATTCGGGGCGGCATTCACGGCGTTTTCCAGAGGTTTTGTCTCGCTGATGATTCGCAGGATGGTAGTTTCCCCTTCCGTGCGCATATTTCCGATGTTGTATTTCATTTCCAGGGAAGGCACTTCTCCATTGGCGACCCGGCACTCCCAGACCATTCCGTCCACGGTATGAATGATCTCGTCCGGTTTGCCCTCGTGGATAAATTTCCCTTTCTTCATGACAAGGATGTCTCCCGCGATATATTCCACATCCGATACAATATGGGTGGACAGCAGGACGATCTTGTTCCGGGAAAAGCTGCTGATCAGGTTGCGGAAGCGGACCCTCTCCTTGGGATCCAGGCCAGCGGTGGGTTCGTCCAGGATCAGTACCTTCGGGTCGTTGAGCATGGCCTGGGCGATGCCCAGACGCTGCTTCATGCCGCCGGAAAAGGTCTTGATCTTTTTATCCCTGACCTGTAGCAGCCCCACCTCATCCAGCAGCTCCAGGGAACGCTGTCTGGCATAGCCTTTGGACAATCCCTTGATGGCGGACATGTATAACAGGAATTTCATGGCGGTAAAGTCGGGATAGTAGCCGAAGTCCTGGGGCAGATATCCCAGCACATTGCGGTAACGGTCGCCGTATTCCCGGATATCCTGGCCATCGTAGGAGATGGTACCCGTTGTGGGCAGCTGGATATCGCACAAAAGACGCATCAGGGTAGTCTTTCCCGCGCCGTTGGCGCCCAGCAGGCCGTAGACACCGCAGGTCAGCACTGCACTCAGGTCATTGACGGCGAGGAAGGAACCGTATTGTTTGGTCAGGTTTTCTATTCGAAGTTCCATGTGATATCATCCTTTCTTCTATAATTACTTTTGCATGGCATAGCTGCTTTCGCTCAGGTAATGAGCTCTTGTGCAAAGTCGTCCCGCGTGATACAAGAGGAGTGCAAGAGCCAGCAGCGTAATGGCGGGCGTGGCTTCGGCGAGGGAGAGCCCCAGGTGGGACAGGCCCTTCTCCATGAGGGGAGTTGTCCATGCCGCCAGGTTTACCGAAAACAGGGGAATAGCGGTTATCGCGGCGGAATTACAGCGGTTTCCAATGCGGCGCAGGGCGCAGAGGGAGATGGCGCTGGACAGGAAGAAGGGCAGCAGTGTGAAAAGGCAGAACTGCCAGAACGGACCGTCCGCCATGCGGTAGGCGACAAGCGCTGCCGTCAGGACCAGAAAATCCCCGCCGAACAGGATACAGAGCCGAAAGAGAAATATCTGTGCCAGATTGTAGCGGCAGGAGGTTTCCATCTCCCAGGCGCCCGCCCGGAAGCTTTTGGACATTTCACAGGTGAGGATCAGGGACAATGCCGATGCCAGACAGAACATCATCATATTGACCTGAAACGGATCGGCTCTGAAAAAGCAGAGAAACAGCAGGAATAACATGCCTGCCTGGGCAAGCCAGATCCAGCCGGAAATAAAGGACAATTGTGTTAGCAGCTGCCCTGTGAAGGATTGCGGTGGCAGATAATCCATATCCTGGATATCCGCAGACAGCTTCGTTATCTGATGCTTGCGTATGCCTGGATTGATGACAGGAATGGTATAATGTTTTAATACGTTTTCCAGTTCCCGGTCTTTAGTCATTTTTTCCCTTTTGCGGGCAGATTGTTTTAACCTCATAAAATTCCTCCTTCCTCTTTCAGATATTGTTTCAGTTTTTCCGTTCCCGCGTAGAGCCTTGTCTTCACGGTTGACAGGGGGACGCCGGTGAGACCGGCGATTTCCCGCAGCTTATACCCCTGATAGTAGTAGAGCACGATGGCTTCCCTCTGGGATTCCGGCAGATGCATCAGGCCTTCCCTGATCGACAGCCTGAGCAGCGTTTCCTGTTCCGCGCCGTCTGTGGAAGGGGGTGCTTCCGCCGATTTTGCCGTTGTCTCGGCGGAATCTTCCCACTGGCTGTAGGAAACTTCCCTGACGGTACGGCGGCCGTCTTTGCGGAAATAGTCCCTGCACACATTGGAGGCAATCCTGATCAGGTAGGATTTAAAATGATTCCGTTCCCTGTAATTGTCCAGGAAACGCATCAGGTGATAAAATGTTTCCTGCGTGCAGTCGTAGGCGGTGTGTTCGTTTCCCGTCTGATAGAAGCAGTAGCGGAAAACATCGTCATAATACTTTTCCACCAGCTGCCCGAACAGCTGCTTTTCGCCCTGGCGAATGCGCTTTATCAATTCGTGGTCCTGCAAGGTGCCTCCTTTCCCGGATCCGGTCCTGTGATCCTCTTCCTATAGTAAACGTATTTGACTGTTAAAAAGTTTGCCCGGGATCGCGTTTGTAAAATATTGCATGAAAAAATATTGTAACAGTTCAGCCCTCGCATTCCCAACGAGGTGGGCAAGCCCCCTCCTCAGCGTCTGCTTTGCATCCGACGCCGCTGTGCGGCTCACCTTTTATTTCCGCGTGCAATGAGTCAAGTGGACATGCTTGCATGTACATTTGACGAATGCCGCGAGAGCCGCCTTTTGGCTTCATGTGAGGGCGCTCCGCTCATGCAGCAATTCGCAGATCACGCTTTGTGTGCAAGCACCCACGCGCAATCTGTGAATGGTTGCATGGCTGAACTGTTGCAAAATATTTGCCGCTTCCATAAGGTTAACATTCCCATTTGAGTTAAAACATGGTAAAATGGTAGTTATAAGGAAACACTGATTATATCAGCGCTTCCTTAGAGGTGATTGTTCTCGTGACACGTTTAATCTGGTGAATGTATTCAACCATGAGTATAGATTTTATCATAGCATCGCCACAGCTGCCAATACCGCGCTAAAAACAAATACAATGATTATGTGTGGCTGGAATGTAAGGGCAGCGTCATTCCTGGAAAAGACGGACACGGTGTTTTTGCGGGAATTATGACACGGCTTGACAATCAGAATAAGTATGATCCCCTCACACATCTGCTGACCGGTTATGAAATGCAGAAGTACGATTTTTCCACAGGCAGAGGTGCAATTCTTCTGCTGGGCATAAACGCATTCAGGAAGATCAACAATACAAGCGGTTTTCTGTACGGCAACAAAGTGCTGGTTGCCCTGGCGGAATGCCTGCAAAGGTTCATGGACAAAAACGACAGGGTTTACCGTCTTCAGGGAGACGAATTTATTGTCCTGTCGCCCAATGGTTCCAAGGGTAAGCTGCGTGAGTTTTTTAAAAGCGTGAATGATTATTGCACCAATATCAGGGGGATCAAAAGCTTTTCCGTCTCCGCCGGCCTGGTATCCTACCCGGAGGACGGAACTGACTTCAATACACTGATGAGCAATATGGAGCATTCCCTGGAATATGCCAAGGAACAGAAACAGGAGTGGATCGCGGAATTTTCCGAAAAGATTTCACAGCGCCATTACCGTGCCAGTCTGCTTCATGAGGCGTTGACCAAGAGTATATATAATAATTTCGAAGGATTTGAATTGTATTTCCAGCCCATACTGGACGCGAGGACCAGAAAAATTGTTGAATGCGAATCCTTATTGCGTTGGAAGACGCCGGAAATACCGGATGCAACGCCTTATGAATTCATCAAGCTTCTGGAGGACAGCGGGGAAATAAGGGAAGTCGGTTTCTGGGTCATGGAAGAGGCGCTGCGCCATGCCGCCATGTGGCAGAAAGAGTACGGGAATATCAGTGTCAGCTTCAATGTCTCTTATATTCAGCTGCTGGACGGGGAATTTATTGACAAGCTGATTGCAAAAGCCCGGGAACTGCAAGTGGATCCCCGGTTTGTCATGGTGGAACTTACAGAGAGCTGTAATGCGGAGGATACGGAAATGCTGTCCCGTCAGTTCGGCAGGCTGCAGGAGCTTGGGTTTAAAATTGCGATGGATGACTTTGGCACGGAGTATGCATCTTTCGGATTGCTGCATGATGTCAGCATGGACGTCCTGAAAATAGACCAGAAATTTGTACGCGGCCTGATCCGCGAGGGAAACATGACGGACATGGCCATCATCGAAAGCGTTGTGGATATGTGCAGGCGGCTTTCCATACAGACTGTGGCCGAAGGCATAGAGACGGAAGAAATCCAGGATATTATCCGCAGTATAGGGGTATCCTTCCTTCAGGGCTATTTGTATTCCAAGCCTGTTCCCGCGGATGAATTTGAGCGGATGATCAGGCAGGAGCAATCCTGAGATGTATTGACCAGCAGACGTATAAAAGACTGTGCCCTTGTTTGAAGAGCGCAGCCTTTTTGTCTGATAGGAAATTCTCTTTTTTACCTTATGGGAGATTCCGCCACAGCGCGGGAAGAATGCCATGGTATTGTCAGATGGATGCCACCATGTCCTCCACCAGGGCCGCGGAATGCAGTGCGGCGGCTTTCTCAAAGGTGGGGTAATCCATTTCGGCGCTGTCGTCGGCCTTGTCGGAGATGGCGCGGATGATGACAAAGGGGATCTGATTCAGGTAAGCGCCGTGGGCGATGGAAGCGCCTTCCATCTCGGCACAGTCTCCCTGGAAGTCAGCAATCAGCCTTGCTTTCACTTCCCTGCTGGAGATGAACTGGTCGCCGCTGACCACACGGCCGGTCACGGCGTGGCAGTCTGTGTTCACCTTTTCACAGGAGGCCTTTGCCAGCTGCATCAGGCGTTCATCCGCAGGAAATTCCCGTACGCCCAGCTGGGGAACTTCGCCGGGTTTGTAACCGAAGATGGTTGCGTCCACGTCATGGTGGAGGGCATCCTTAGAAATCAGGATATCCCCGATATCCAGCTTTGCGTTCAGGGAGCCGGCCACGCCGGTATTGATAATGTGTGTAACCTGAAAAACATCGGCCAGGATCTGTACACAGAGAGCGGCATTTACCTTGCCGACACCGCTGCGGACAATGACGACCCGGGCACCGTTCAGGCTGCCGTCATAAAATTCCATGCCTGCTTTTTTAATGACCTGGGAGACGGTCATCTTGGCCTTCAATGTTTCCACTTCCAGTTCCATGGCGCCGATAATAGCTGTTTTGCTCATAATATCCTCACATTCCTTTATGTAGTACAATCCACTTTAATTATCCATAGGTTTCTTAACATAATGATACCGGTCAGGCCGGATAGACCAGTCTGCTGTCATCAATGTGGTACAGCACATTTTCCAGATACCTGTCTGCCAGATAATTTGCCATGGGCAGGTTCATATCCAGATAATTTCCACAGTCCCTTGGGGAAGCGCCGGGGACTTCGTCCTTGAAATCCCTGATAAATTCAAACATTTCCACCATGAGAGGAACAATATCCCGGGAAGAAAGATCTCCTGCCAACAGGAGATAGAAGCCGGTGCGGCATCCCATGGGCCCGAAGTAGATCGTTTTCTCTTTATAAACCGGATGGTTCCGCAGGAAGGTCGCGCCCAGATGTTCAATAGTATGTACTTCCGCGGTGTTCATGACAGGCTCCTCGTTGGGGCTTGTCATACGGAGGTCAAAAGTTGTGATTGCTTCCGCGCCTATGGTATCCCTGCGTGATACATAGATGCCGGGCTGCAGTTTGATGTGGTCGATCGTGAAGCTGGCAATTTTTTCCATAATAAACTCTCCTTTTATGGTTATGGCAATTTCTCAGGAAGCAATGCTTTTATGCGGCGATCCCTTCCTGTTTAAGACATTAGACAATAGCAAATCTCTTCTTCGGTGAACAGACTCGTGCAATCCGCACAAAATAAGAAACGGTTCAGGCCATCAGCTGTTCCAGACGGTTCTCGAAGATATTCTTGGGAAGGGGTCTGTCGAAGCAGAAGCCCTGAGCCAGAAAACAGTTATTTTCCTTTAGCATTTTTACATGTTCAATGGTTTCCACACCTTCCACAATGGAGGTGATGCCCATTTCCTGTGACATGGCGATAATGTGCTTGAGCATGACGCGATTTTGCTGGGGAGCGCTTTCGTTTGTCTCCAGGAAGCTTTTGTCAATCTTGATCATATTCCAGGGAAGCTCCCTCACCAGGTTCAGGGAGGAGTATCCTGTCCCGAAGTCATCCACGGCGGTGCTGATGCCATGGGCCTGCAGGCCGAATACAATATCCTTCAGATCCTTAAAGCTGACGTCGGTAGTAGTCTCCGTCAGTTCGATCTCAATGTACTGATGTGGCACATGATGTTTGTCAATGGTGTCCAAAATATCCCTCAACAGATTCATATTGCCAAAGTGGCAGCGGGATAGGTTGACAGATACCTTAACCACCTTACGCCCTTCATCCAGCCATTTACGGATATCACGGCACACATGGTCAAGCATATAAAAGTCCAGGGCACAGATGGCCTTGCTCTGTTCCAGTATGGGAATAAACCGTCCGGGCGGAATGATCTCGTCCTTATGCTGCCAACGGCACAATGCCTCCGCCCCGATCAGTTCATAATTCTTTAAATAGACCTTGGGCTGATAGTAAACCAGAAATTCTTCTTTCTTGAGCGCATCAGGAAAGAGATTCTGCACCATGGTAACATCATTGATGTGCTGCAGTAATTCTTCATTATAGAAAACGGCGGACTCTGTTACAAGCTCCTTGGCCACACTGTTTGCCATGGTGACCCGGTCCACAATATCTGAGGAATTGCGGCAGGCCGGGGGAATCGTATAAAATCCTGCGGATGCGGTGATCAGGATCGTGGTACGTATGGAAGTGTCAATGGAGATTTCCGTTCCCTCCAGGAACCTTTTCACGGCATCGGTATGCCGGTGATAAAAAATGGCGATAAAAACATCCCCGCCGACACGGCATACCATTTCTTCTTCGGGGTTGGTAAAAAGTTCATATAGTCTGCGGATAAAGGAAAACATGATCTGATTGCCGCGTTCCATGCCTACCTGCTGGTTCACATTGGAAAAATGATTCAGGTCAAAATGACACGCAGTAAACTCACCGATGCGGTTTTTGGCGATCATTTCATCAGTGTGTTTCCTGAAGTAAGTCAGATTATAGATTTTTAATTCACGGTCATAATAGAGCAGATATTGCGCCATTTCTGTAATGCGGGCGCGGCCGTTATAAACAAAGAGCATTTTGGCAAGAACCTGAAGCTTGTCCTTTTCCTGCCGGGACCAGTCAGGTTCGTCCGCCTTCTGATAAATATGATAAACAACAACATTTCTGCTGCTGCTTATTTCCCTCTGCTGATAACAGCGCTGCATATCAGCGGCGCCGTCCCTGTAGAGAATGCATTCTTCCCCTATTCCCTGTGATTCCTTCTCAGGAGTCATGTAGAAGGTTACCCTGATTAAAGCAATACGAAGAAGTGAACCGAGTCCCTGGATCGCCGCCTGGCAATCCGGATCGTCATCACCGGAAACCTTCTCCATTTTCATCAGGAAATTATCTAGGGTCTCCCCATATTGTACCGCGTTAAGTTCCATGTGACATATCCTTTCCCCTATGATTATAATTGGATGATTGCGAATCCCTCATTTGACGGATAAAGGCGTCACGCTGCTTCAGACTTTTGCAATTGCCCAATGATTATAATAGGATTTCCGCCACAAAAAGGTGTAGGTGTGCTGCGTATTTTCAGGTCTGTCCCGCTGGCAGCTGTGGGATTTGTATAGTATAGACGGTTCCCACATCCTCTATACAGGAAATCTTCACAGTGCCGGACATCTGCCTGATCAAAAGACCGATGATGGAAAGCCCGATACCGCATGCTTCCATGTTTTCTATCAATTGAAAATCATTGTTTAATAGGTAGTAATTTGCACTATTCAGTTCTTCTTTTGTCATTCCTCCGCTGTTGTCACAGATCTCAATGGTCAGCAGCCTGGCGTAGGAGGCTGTCTTGCAATATGCCCTGACGGTGATCCCGGTAGTCCCTGGGTAATTCATGGCATTGCTCAGCACCTTGATAAGGATCTGGCTGATGCGTCCCTCGTCGCCCAGCAGATAGGCGGGGACAGAATCGTCTACCTGTATTGCAAAAGTAATGTCATTTGTCTGTAGATGCCTTTGTACCCGTTTGCAGATATTG
>CANDMD010000021.1 GCA_947385725.1 uncultured Lachnospiraceae bacterium
CCTGACCTCGCCTACCACGATCCGCTCCGGCCGCATACGCAGGGAAGACTTGATCAGGTCCCGCATGGAGATCCCGCCCGTTCCCGAAGAATTGGCATTTCGTGTCTCCAGCCTTACCAGGTTGGGAATGTGCCGGATCTGGAGTTCCGCGGAATCTTCTATTGTGATCACCCGCTCCGTCTGGGGAATATAGTTGGAAAGGGCATTCAAAAAGGTGGTCTTACCGGAACCGGTTCCGCCACTGATAAAGATATTATATTTTGCACGCACCAGCTTTTGCAGGAATACCGCGGCTTCCGGCGTGATGGAGCCATAGCTGATCAGCTTCTGGATCGTCATCCCCTCCTCGGGGAACCGTCTGATGGTGACAATGGGGCCGTTCAGGGCAATGGGATCCAGCACGACATTCACACGGGAGCCGTCCGCCAGACGGGTATCCACAATGGGATTGCTCTCGTTCACGGAACGCCCCATATCCTGCACGAACTTGGTAATGATATTCCGCAGGCGCTCCTGGCTCTCGAATTTCTCCGGGATCTGTTCCAGCTTTCCGGCACGCTCCACAAATATGGTGTCATACCCGTTGATCATGACCTCGGTAATACTCTTATCCGCAATGATCTTCCCTAAAATCCCCAGCCCCCTGATGGATTCAAATACGTTGTCCGCCAGGCTCTTGCGGGTACGGAAGGACAGGGAAGAATAATAGGACGCCACGTCAGGCTCTGTTTCCTCCGCCTGGCTGACGCGCAGTTCCATCATTTTTTCCGCCCGCTCCCGCAGCTGCTCATCCGACAGGTCCGAATAGGAAGGATCCCTGCTTATCATCTCACGGATTTTCACCGTTTCTTCTGTAAAATAGTCTCTCATACCATCCTCCACATGGATTGATCCGCATATCCCCCTCCGGCGGCATTTCTCTTCCGCCTGTCCCTGCAATACCATGTAAGATCAAATACCCCGCAGCCTCAATCCTGTAGCGCAGCAGAACTGCGGGAGTCAACGCTTTTCATTCCATCAATGCGTCCACGTAACTGACGGCGGAATTGCCTGCCAGCATGGTAATCAGCTGCGCGGAATCCGGATTCTGCACCCCTCCTACCTTGCCTGCCAGTGGAATCTGCCCATTGCCCTCCACTGCCCTGCCGTTATCGAAGTTCAGTACCCGTACCATCTTTTTCCCATAAGCATTCAAAATATGTGTCTGTGCCATAAAACACCTTATCTTATGCATGGAAATGGTATCCGGCTTTTCCACTATCACTATTTTCTGCATCTGCTCAAAAACGCTGAGCGCCCTGGCATCCAGCGCCACTCCCATATCCACGATAACATACTCAAAAAGTCCCGATCTGCTGATTTCCACAAGCAGTTCTCCCACCTCCTGCGGCGTCATCTCATAAATATCATTGGGACTGTCGAAATGCTTCAGATAATATAGGTTATCCGCTTTTGTCTGCAGCAGGCTCTGCAGCTTCATGGGAAAATTGATTTCAGAACCGAGAAAACCCAGCAGTTCACTGATGCCCTTCTCACCGCTCTGGGGCAAATAACAATCCTCCGAAGCAATATCCTCAAAATTCACATAAAAAGTCTTATGACCGCGCAGCGCCAGCCTGGAGGCCGCTGCCAGCGCCAGTGTCGTCTTGCCGCATCCTCCCGCCGGAGAATAGAAGGCTGCAGACACTACCGGCCATCCCCCCATCCTTTCCCCCACATCCTGGCAGATTTCAGAATACAGTTCCAAAACCTTTTTATAGATGCTGCTGATACGCTGGTATTTGTTGATCTTATGAAAATCCTGGCAGGCTGCCGGAACCGCCCTGTCCTCATCCAGGAGCATTACCGCCAGAGAGCCTTTTTTCAGACCGGGCTGCCCGTCATACAGCGCCGCATCGAACAACAGAATATCGAATGTCCTGGAAACCAGCGCTGTCTCGAGGCTGCCCCGATCCGTATACACGGACAGTGTTAAATCCTTATACTCTTCCAGCACGCTTGCCAACCGATTTAGATATTCTTCATTTTCATCCGCAACTGCTATCCTGACCAACATACGACGCCTCCTGTACACAGTTTCAAATTGTATTTTTATAATTATATATTATATTCGCACAATTTTCAACTGTATTTTTGAGGAGTACTAAATTCTGCCGTTACCATTCCATATATACTTTTTCCGCAATCCTCTGAGGAAGCGCACGGATTTACAATTGAACAAAGTTCGATTTGGTTCATGTTGCTTCGCAACACATAATCCCAAATCCTGCGGGTGGCTTACGGAAAACGCATTAATCAGCGTTTTCCTGACATTTCGCTTTACATATTTCCCATAATATTTCTCCCATTATGTCTTTATCCTATATTCTTTGCATAAACATAGATATAAGCTGTATTACTTACAGTTCTATCCTTTATAATTAAGAACAACTCTCAAACACGCCACACAAACAGCTCCTGCCTGTATATCTATAGGGAGCCAAATCTATCAAAGGAGTCAGTTTTGCCAAACAGAATCAGGGAATTACGCAAAGAAAAACGAATCACCCAGCTGCAGCTGAGTATAGAATTAGGTGTCACCCAGGAGACGATCAGCGCCTATGAGCATGGCAAGCATCTGCCCAGTCTGGCAGCTCTGATCAGGATGAGTGAGATCTTCCATACAAGCACGGATTATATCATGGGACTTTCCCCTACAGAGCATTCCGATCATTCCGACTGCCATGCCAATGACGAACAGCGCGATTACCTTCTGCGCTGTTATCGCCGCCTCGGCACAAAAAACAAAGCCCGGCTGGTCTCCTATGCGGAAGGCCTGCTGGACTCTCAGAAAGAGTAGGTCTTTTTGAAATAACTCACTATAGGATAGGTCACTGTGGAACAGGACTCTCCAGGATGGATCTCCCTGGAATCGCTCTCCTTGGAATTGGTCTCTTTAGGATGGATCTCCTTGGAATCGCTCTCCTTAGGATGGATTTCCTTGGAATTGGCCTCTTTAAAATGGGTCTCTTTGAAACAGATCTCTTCAGAATAAGCCACCTTGGCATATGTTACTGATTGTTATGATTTACCGTTCATTTTCCGAAAACCTCTCTGGCATTGCGCAACTGCAAAATACAGCAGGTATCCTGCCACGGCTCCCAGGACATTCGTTAATATGTCGTCAATCTGAAAATACCCCCGGCCGGTAAGCAACTGAAGTGATTCCACAAAAAGACTGGTCAACATCCCAACCAGCAGGCAGCGCCAGAATTTCCGCAGCCCGCGGAACGTCATAGGGCATAAGACCCCAAACGGGATGAAAAGCAATATATTTTCTATCACAAAGGCATTATTTCTGTCATTGATACCCCATGTGGAAAGGAATTCCAGATCCAGTCCCTTATGACGGCTCCCGCTCTCCCTGGAAAAAAAAGTGATCGCCATGATCACCGCCAGATAGGTAAGGAACAACATCGTCGGCACAACAGGAATCCTGTCCTTCTGTCTCTTTTTCCGTACTCCGTTCCAGATAATGAGTACAAAAAAACAAAGGACGCCAGCTCCCATGCCAAAGGGCAGATACTTCAGAGCATCCATCAGGTCTCTGCATATATAGTGAAACATTCTAATCCTCCACAGTCAACGCACCGTTCCTCCGGCTGCCGCTCATCAATGCTGCATACCGGTTGCACGATGCACCCGTACATCGTATCATGGATCTTCGATCCATGATCGTCATTCGCCGCTCGCCGAATGTGCAAGCACATTTTTCTCACTAACGTTTATCATATCATCTGCTATTTTATTTCACGCATCACTCATAGCTGTCCCAGCAGTCAGATGCGTGTTCCCATTTTTCCTTCTCCTGGAACAGCCTGTCGTTCATCCATGCCACAGCATCCACAACACCGTCTTCCCCAAAGAAGAAAAGATCACTTTCCTTCTTGTCCTCCGGTGTCTTGAAGAAATTAAAGGGTTCCGGCCAGACGGTGCATTTCAGCTTCGTTTCACCGTCTTCACCTTCTGCCTTCTCCAGACGGTACCGCATTCCCTTATGGCATCCGGTAAATTCCGTCTTCTTTAAATATTCCATGGAAAGTATATCATCACGTTGAATCATTTTTGCAAACTCCACGCAGGAAATATCATATGAATAGTATATCCATAAAAACAGTATATACTATAAAACCTGCTTTGGAAAGAAAAATATGTAAATCATACGTGAATCGCTGCATGGATGAACTGTTGCTGTTACTATTACTATTACTATTACTGTGTTACTCAGATTTCGCTGCTGATCTCCTTTTTCAGCTGGCGCATGATCTTCTTCTCCAGTCTGGAAATATAGGACTGGGAGAT
Organism: uncultured Lachnospiraceae bacterium; assembly: GCA_947385725.1. Lineage (GTDB taxonomy): Bacteria > Bacillota > Clostridia > Lachnospirales > Lachnospiraceae > Acetatifactor. The sequence continues at coordinate 4,342 of CANDMD010000021.1, forward strand.
ACCGAGGAGGGAGGCCACCTCCTTCTGGGTCATTTCCTGTCCGTCCCTTGTGCCCAGCCCGAACCGCAGCCTGATAATGGTCCTCTCCCTGTCCGACAGCTTATTGATGGCACGCATTAAGAGTTTGCGTTCCACCTCGTTTTCCAGGTCGCGGTAGATCACGTCCTCATCGGTTCCAAGGATATCCGACAGGAGCAGTTCATTGCCGTCCCAGTCCACATTCAGCGGCTCGTCTATGGAAACCTCCAGCCTGGTCTTGTTATTCCTGCGCAGATACATTAAAATCTCATTCTCAATGCACCTGGAGGCGTAAGTTGCCAGCTTGATATTCTTATCCGGCTTGAAGGTATTAATGGATTTTATCAACCCTATGGTGCCGATGGAAATCAGATCCTCCACGCCCACGCCGGTATTGTCGAACTTTTTTGCTATGTACACCACCAGCCGCAGATTGTGTTCGATCAGGATCGCCTTTGCCTCGTCCTCATATTCCGTTCCCAGGTCGGAAATCACCTGATTCTCCCTCTCCAGCTCCAGAGGCGGCGGAAGCACCTCCGCACCTCCTATATAATGGATTTCTCCTGTCCTTCCCAGAAGCAGGTTCTCCCTGCGGATCATTTTAAATTGCATCTTTCCCGGTATTGCCACCTTCAGTATCATATTTCCTCTCATTCTGCCGTTTTTCCGGCCTCCTCTTCCCCTTTGCTTTCAGGAGGAGGGGATTTATTATCATTTTTACGGATTCCGCCCCTGCGTCTTCTGAGATCTGCTCTTTGCTCACCGCAACATATACCCCATAAAAGTCCCGCACCATGCCGTCAATCTCCAGCTGGATTTCCGGCAGAAGGTATCCCTGCAGGATCCCGTGTTTCCTGCCGATACTGTGATAGGGTATGGCACGGAAACCGGGCGGGTCCTCCTCCCATAAGCTCCTGAAGACGTTCTCCTCCACCACGGAAACCGGCTTACCGCTGACAGGCTCTGTCAGGCTGTTGCCGGAATCGATCAGCGCATTGACGGTCAGCCTCTTCCCGCCGCGGATCAGGGTGGCACGGCACAGGCAGTCCTTGGGGCTGTGCCCCGGGTCAAAGCGTCTCAGAAACAGGAACAGGATACCTCCTGTTCCCATCAGCGCCAGGACGCCGTCGGAAGAAACTCCCAGCCGCCCGGCCGCTCTGAGCAGAAGCAGCATGCCGCCGCCCATTCCGACCGAATACAGCGTCAGATACTTTAACAGCTTCAGAAACATTCTGAACCCCTTTACCGGAAAAGCCAGGAACAGCATACCGGCAGTCCCTCCGAGGAAACACACGGAAAGCTTCAGGATGGGCGCTGCATTCCACAGAAAGGGCAGGAAATAGCAGACAGCCCCAAATGCCGCTCCCAGCAAAAGTCTTCTTCCTGCAGCCGTGCGGATCGTACTTCTGTCTACCAGGATCAGCAGATACAGGTTCATGACAAAATTGAGCAGCAGCAAACTGTCTGCATACAGTTCATAACGCATTGGCATCATCCTTTTCACAATGATTATAAAGGGAAAGGCTTATGGAATTTGTCAAAAACGATACCGGAATGACCGTTTTTATTCGACAAAAAAAGATACCTAAAAGGAAACCATAAAAAAGAAAGTGCAAAAAGAAAACTACGGAAAAGATGCTGCAGAAGAGATACTGCAGACAATGAATCACATAAAGTCCGGCTGAAACAGGAATTCTTCCCTTCCGCCGGACTGCTGAATACGGTTATTTTCTTTTATTTACATCTGATAGATCACTTGCGCTGCAGGAAATCAGGGATCTTAAGGCTCTTTTCCACCACGTTGCTCCTGATATCCACAGGCTTCTGAATCCCTTGTACCATTCTGGGATCCGTCTGCACGGGACCCCCCTGGGGCGCCACAGGCGGCATTCCGCCTCCCCTCATGGGATTCTGCGCCATATGGGTCGTAGGCTGTCTATACGCCTGTCCGGCGCCCATTCTGGACTGTACCGGCGCATTGCCGGACACATCCTCCAGGCCGGTGGCAATCACAGTGATGGTACAGCTGTCCGACTTGGTGGCATCATACATTGCACCGAAAATGATATTCACATCATCACCCGCCATATCCTGCACATAGCTGGCCGCATCACTGGCATCTGCCAGGGTGATATCGCCGGACACATTGATGATCACATGGGAAGCGCCTGTAATAGTGGTCTCAAGCAGCGGGGATTCCACCGCCATCTTCACGGCATCCAAAGCCTTCTCATCCCCTTTGCCCTCACCGATACCGATATGGGCGATTCCCTTGTCCCTCATAACAGTCTGCACATCCGCGAAATCCAGATTGATCACCGCAGGTACATTGATCAGATCCGTGATACCCTGCACAGACTGCTGCAGCACCTCATCCGCCTTCTTAAGAGCCTCAGGCATGGTGGTGCGCCTGTCAACGATCTCCAGAAGCTTGTCATTGGGGATCACGATCAGGGTATCCACATTCTCCTTAATCCGCTCGATGCCGCTCAGGGCATTTATCATCCTCGCCCTCGCCTCAAACCGGAAGGGCTTTGTCACAACGCCAACCGTAAGGATTCCCTGATCCTTCGCCACCTTTGCCACCACGGGAGCCGCTCCTGTGCCGGTTCCGCCGCCCATGCCGCAGGTGACGAACACCATATCCGCCCCCTGCAGGGCGTTATTGATCTCCTCCAGGCTCTCCTCCGCCGCCTTCTCGCCGATCTCAGGCTTGGCGCCTGCGCCCAGTCCCTTGGTCAGCTTCTCCCCGATCTGTAAAAGCTTGGGAGCCTTACAGAGCTGTAACGCCTGCTTGTCCGTATTTACACCGATAAAATCCACACCGCCGATTTGTTCATCAATCATTCTATTTACAGCATTATTACCTGCGCCGCCCACACCAACTACGATGATCTTGGCCGCAGATTCAGCATCGTTTGTCTTAATCTCAAGCAAAGGTATATCCTCCTTCTTACCAACTTCACTCCATATAGACTATCATATAATTATTTTTGGAATTTAGCAACTGTTTTTTATACAAATCTTACTTCCCATATAACAGTTCAGCCCTCTCATTCCCAACGAGGTGGGCAAGCCCCCTCCTCAGCGTCTGCTTCTTATTCCGGCTTGAAAGTATACTTTCCCGTGTCCTCGTCATACTTCTCCATCTGGAGCGTGCCGGCTCTTCCCGTCAGGTTCGGAAGAAATTCCGGCAGCAGCATCAGCTTGTCCTCCAGACGTCCGGGCTCGTTGCCCAGCGCTACCTTCGCGTCGCCATAATACAGTGTGACCTCACCGGAGGCATGAAAATAGATCTTATCCGCCATCAGATCATACTTGTTCAGAAGCTTTGTCACATTCAGAATGCTTCCGAAGACCTCCGGATTTTCCACCGGCAGGGCCTCCCCCACGACCATATGGTCAAACACGAGACCTGTGATCTGGGGAATGCCCACCGTCCTGACGCTGGAGCACTCCACCACATAGCCGTCCTTGTCAAAATACATATAGGTGTCCAGATACTGGATGTAGCCGATGACCGCCTTCTCATATACCGTGATCTTAACGGCATCGGGGGACAGGATGGACACATCCATCACATCCACGAAAGGGATGCCCTCGATCCCGCGGTTCTCATATTTCATGGAGAGGTACAGGGAATTATCTCCCAGGGGTCCCTCCATGACAATGGCTTTGATCTCATCCTCGGTATAATGGACATTGCCCTCCACATAGACTGTATGGATGGTATATTTCTCCCTGATATACAGCGCCACGCCTGCCAATACGGCCAGAAGCACGGCCGCCGCGGCTATGATGATCAAGATTCTCTTTCTGCTCCTATACACTTGCGATCCGTGCTCCTAACTCTCTGAAATCTTTGCAGATATTTTCATATCCGCGGTAAATATATGGACATCCGGTAACCTTTGTCTCTCCCTGGGCCATCAGTCCCGCTATCACCAGCGCCGCGCCGCCGCGAAGCTCCTTCGCCTCCACTTCCGCGCCGCACAGCCGTCCGGCTCCATGCACTACCACCATATGGGCGTCCACCTGTTCGATGCAGGCTCCCATCCGGTTCAGTTCACCCGCCACCCGGAAACGGTTTTCAAAGATCCTTTCCTCCACAATGCTCCGGCCACCCGAAGCTGCCAGTACTGCCAGCGCCACCGACTGCAGATCCGTGGGAAACCCCGGGTAGGGCAGAGTGACCAGACGTTCCACCGGCTTCGGACAGCCGGAGGCCTGGATACAGATTCCCTCCTCCGAGACCCAGCAGGAGGCTCCCATCTGTGACGCCGCTTTCAGCACAGCCTCCATCTCTCCCGCAGGCGCCCCCTTCAAAAGGACACAGCCTCCCGTCCCGATACATGCCATCAGATAAGTCCCCGCCACAATGCGGTCCGCAGGCACATGGTATTCCGCGCCGCGGAGCCTGCATCCGCCACGGATCCGCAGGCGGTCCGTGCCAATGCCCTCTATGGACGCCCCACAGTTTTGCAAATACCGGCAGAGTGCCGTGATCTCCGGCTCCCTGGCAGCCCCCGTGACGCAGGTATCACCTTCCGCCAAGACGCCCGCCAGGATAATATTCTCGGTAGCGCCCACACTGGGCAGGGGCAGCGCGATCCGGGCGCCGTGAAGCCCTTCCGCCACTCCCCGGATCATGCCCTTTTCCTCCGAAAAGACTACACCCATCTGCTCCAGCGCCCACAGATGCAGATCGATAGGGCGCTCTCCGATGACACAGCCGCCGGGATGTTCCAGAACCGCTTCCCCGCATCTGCCCAGCAGTGCCCCCAGCAGGCAGAGTGAGGAACGCATTCCCTTCACAGCCTCGCCCTGCATGGATCCCAGGCTGACCTGCGCGCTGTCCACCTGCAGGCCGTCCTCCCGCCATGACACATGGCAGCCCAGTCTCCTCAGCAGGCTGACCATCGCGTGTACATCGGCGATCCTTGGACAATTCCTGATATAGGACCGTTCTGCCGTAAGGAGGGCTGCGGCCAGAATCGGCAGCGCCGCGTTTTTCGAACCCTGAATGCGCACTTGTCCCTGGAGCGCTATACCACCATGAATATGAATAGAGTCCATATAACACCATCCGGTTTCAAATTAAAGACCTATTCTATCCTATGTAAATCTGACGCTTCCGTACCTTGTCCACGGTAAGACGCCGCAAACGACGCCTGCACAGGCAGGATCCTCGCCGGAAACGACACCTGCGCCACAGACAGGACCGGCACCGGAAACGACATCTGCGCCACAGACAGGACTGGCGCCGCGCCGTGAGAACCCTGGGATCACCGCTGTCTATCGCCATTCTGTTACCGTCAGGCACTGTCCTACAGTTCCTTCAGCTGTATCCGCTTTGCCACGCTTAAGACCAGCCCGATCTCTATCAGCAGGAACATGACGGAGGAACCGCCATAGCTGATAAAGGGGAGGGAAATTCCGGTATTGGGAATGGTGTTTGTCACCACCGCGATATTCAATATGGCCTGAATGGCAATGTGCCCCATGACCCCCACCACCAGCATGGCACCAAACAGATCCGACGCATTGTTGGCAATGACCATCATTCTCCAGAGCAGCATGGCAAACATCAGAATCACGGCGATGGCCCCAAACAGTCCCAGCTCCTCGCAGATAATGGAAAAGATCATATCATTCTGGGCCTCCGGCACAAAGCTCAGCTTCTGCATGCTCTGTCCCAGACCTTTTCCCCAGATGCCGCCGCTGCCGATGGCATATAAAGCCTGGAGGGTCTGAAATCCTTTTCCCTGGGAGTGTCCCTCAGGGTCCAGCCACGCCAGGATACGCTCGCTTCGGAAACCGCCTCCCTCCGCCGAGGTGGAAACAATTGCGAAGACCAGTACCGACACCGCCGCCACCGCGGACAGTCCCATGACCACAAATTTCTTGTAGTCCGGACTGGCCACAAACACCATCAGCACGGAAATCCCCATAATGATGATGGCGGAACTCAGGTTATTGGTAATGAAGTAGACCTCTGCCACAACAGGCAGGGGCATTGCCAGCATGATCAGGAATCCCTTCATGGTGCGGACACTCTTTCCCATCTTACAGACCATCACCGCCAGGAACAGCACCATACAAAGCTTCGCCACCTCCGCAGGCTGCAGGTTCAATCCCAGGCCGGGGATCCTGATCCAGCGCCTGGCGCCCCTGGACTCCACGCCCAGGGGGGTCTTGACCAGCGGCACCAGCGCCATGGAAACCACATACCCAAGCATGGCAAACCGTTCCCAGAAATGATAGGGAATATTGGCCACTATGATCATCATCACCAGGCCGATGATAATGGCCACCAGCTGTTTCTTCAGATAATATGCAGCATCCTGGAAATCCTGGAAAGCCTCATAGGAACTTGCGGAGTAGATCATGACAAGCCCGAACCCCAGCAGGAAGAGCACGATAAACAGCAGGCTGTAATCAAAAAAGTATTCAGTTTGTTCTTTCCTTTTACGCCTTCCGGCTCTCTCTGCTGCCATAGCCGCTCCTCGAAAGTCTTATTTGCCGCAACCGCTCAGCCATGCACTCATGCACAGCCTGCGCGTGGGCGCCTGCACACAAAGTGCGATATGTGAATTGCCATAGTTACTGTCTGTCGGTCAGTTTCCGCACATACTCCTTGAAAATCTGCCCCCTCACCTCATAGTTGGGAAACATTCCCCAGCTCGCGCAGGCCGGAGAAAGCAGCACCGCGTCCCCGCTCTGTGCCAGTTCCGTACAAAGTTTCAGGCACTCCTCAAAGGTATCCGCAAAGCGGATCCTGTCAAAGCCGTGGGCTCTGGCGCACTCCGCGATCTTCTCCCGGGTCTGGCCGATCAGCACCAGCCACTTCACCTTTCCCCCAAAGCTTTCGATCCACTCATCATACTCGCTCTGTTTGTCATATCCGCCGCCGATCAGTACGGTAGGCTTCGTCATGGCACGGATCCCCTGGATGGCCGCGTCGGGATTGGTTCCCTTGGAGTCATTGTAATAGTCCACGCCGCCCTTTGTGGCCACAAACTCGATCCGGTGTTCCACCGCATGGAATCCCCGTATCACCGCAAGGATCGTTTCCATGGGAACGCCCATGCCTTCCCCGATGGCAATGGCCGCCATTACATTTTCCACGTTGCAGAGCCCTACCAGGTTCATGTCCCTGTGGATATCCAGAAGCGCCTCCGTCCTGCCGTCAACACTCTTTATGATCCGATCTTCCTTCAGGTAATAACCGTTTTCCAGTTCCCTGGCAGACGAGAAAAAGGTCACCCTTGCGGGACATCTCTCCCCGAAAGCCCTGGTATATGTATTTTCATAATTCAGCACACACAGGTCTTCCTTCGTCTGGTTCAGGGTGATATTCTCCTTTGCCGCCACGTACGCTTCCATGGTATGATGCCGGTTCAGATGATCCGGCGTGATATTTAAAATAGCGGAAACAGTCGGATGAAAGTCCCTGACCGTCTCCAGCTGGAAGGAGCTGATCTCCCCCACCGTCACTGTGCCAGGCGCTGTTTTCAGGCATTCGGAGGTATAGGGATTTCCGATATTGCCTACCACAAACGCCTTTCCCGCCCCCACATGGGCTTTCATGATCTCACCCACCAGGGTGGTGGTAGTGGTCTTGCCGTTGGTGCCGGTGATGGCGACTACTTTTCCTTTTTCCTTCTGATACCCCAGTTCGATCTCCCCGATAATGGCGGCGCCGTTCTCCCGCAGCGCATTCACCAGGGGAATATCCACAGGCACCCCCGGGCTCAGCACCACTGTATCCACTTTCTTTAAGAGCTCCTCCGGAAATTCTCCTGCAATGCAGCGCGCCCTGCTTTCCTCCGGCAGCTTCGCCTTCAGGGCTTCTTCCGTCAGTTCCGTGCTGCTGTCATAAAGCATGACCTTCGCGCCGATATACTCCAGAAGTCCCACGGAGCCCACTCCGCTGATTCCTGATCCGATGACCAGACAATTTTTTCCCTGTAACATGTTTCGCTTCATCCTTTTATTTTGTGTTTCAATTCAGTCCCAGAAGCCCTACCAGGCACATCACCGCCGTGATAACGGTAAACAGCGCCGTGATTCTGGTCTCTGACCAGCCTCCCAGTTCGAAATGGTGGTGGAGGGGCGCCATGCGGAAAAGCCGTTTCCCGCCGCTGAGCTTAAAGTATCCCACCTGGAGGATCACCGATACCACCTCCACCAGATAAATGATCCCGACGATCGCTATGTATAGAGGCATCTGCAGTATATACGCGCAGGCCGCCACAAAGCCTCCCAGAGCCAGGGAACCGGTATCTCCCATAAACACAGCCGCCGGATGGGAGTTAAACAGCAGAAATCCCAGCAAAGCCCCCGCCACGGCACAGGTTACAGGCTCGATGCCGCTCCTGCTTCCAACCGCCACCACGGTGAAAAAGACCGCCACCATCACGGTCACGCTTCCTGCCAGGCCATCCAGGCCATCGGTAAAATTGGTGCCGTTTGCCGTCCCCAGCACGATAAAGAACAGAATCGGCAGATTCCATACCCCGAAATCCAGGTAATGTCCCGGCAGAAAAGGAATCCTCATAGCCAGGCTCACATCCGTAAACCGACGCAGGAACCATACAAAACCCGCCGTCACCACAAGCTGCCCCAGCAGCTTCTGCCATGCCCGCAGTCCCAGGGATCTCCTGCACACCACTTTTATGTAATCGTCCAGAAAACCGATCAGCCCAAACCCCACCGTGAGAAACAGGATGGGCGCCGTGCGGGGGTAATCCTTGATGAACAACAGCGTCGTTATCACCACGCTGGACAGGATCAGGATCCCGCCCATGGTAGGTGTTCCCGTCTTCCCAAGGTGGGTGGCGGGGCCGTCTTCCCTCACTGTCTGCCCGCATTTCAGGCTTCTCAGGAAGGGAATGACCAGGGGACCCAGCGCCGCGCTGAGGGCAAAGGATATCATAGCTGCCAAAACACTAACATTCCTCATTGATTATACTCCATTATTCCCATGTAAGGAAGGATATTTTCAAATAGCTGACGCAGGATGGGCGCCGCCACCTGGCCGCCATAATAAGTTCCCTGCGGATTGTTGACGATAGCTATGGCTATGACCTGAGGGTCATCCGCCGGCGCAAAGGCCACGAAGGAGGCGATATAACGCCCGCTTCCCCTGGGAAGCGTCTGGCTGGTGGCCGTCTTTCCGCCGATCCGGAACCCCTCCACCTTTCCGTTCCTGCCGGAGCCTTCCGACACTACCATCTCCAGGATTCCCCGCATGGTCCTGCTGGTTTCCTCCGAAACGATACCCTGTCTCACCGGATATGCAAAGGTCTCCACCACGTTCCCCTCCGCATCCAAGGCTTTCACCCCGAAATGAGGCGTAATACGGTTCCCCCCGTTTATGATAGAGGACGCCGTGGTGAGCAGCTGTATGGGCGTGATCTGAAAGGACTGCCCGAAAGCCACTGTGGCAAGCTCCACATTCCCCATGTTCTCTTTCTGGTGCATAATGGTGCCCGCCTCACCGGGAAGGTCGATGCCGGTTTTGGTCTTTAACCCGAATTTCTCAAAATATTCATAATAGGTATCCAGTCCCAACCGCAGCCCGAGGGTGATCAACGCCGGATTACAGGAATTCATCATGGCGTGGGTAAAATCCTGGGTGCCGTGCCCCGCCACCTTATGGCAGCGGATCCTTCTGTCATCCACCATGATAAAGCCCGGACAGTTAAAGGTGCTGTCCAGTGTCACCGCCCCCGCCTCCAGTCCCGCCGCGGCGGTGATGATCTTGAAAGTGGAGCCGGGCTCGTAGGTATCGTTGATACAGCCGTTTCTCCAGATACCGTTCAGAAGATTCTGTTTCTCCTCCGCACTGATATCTTCGGGCGTACTCTCCGGCAGGGCGTAGGGATCGTTCAGGTCGAACTCCGGCACATTGACCATGGCAATGATCTCGCCGTTATTGGGGTTCATCACGATGATGGATACGCTGTCCGCCTCCTTCGCCGCGCAGGCCTGGGTGGCAAGCTGGGTGGCATAAGTCTGAATGTTAAGATCCATGCTGATACACAGGTCATTTCCGTTGACAGGTTCGATCCGCCGCTCTCCCGCGGCCTCCACTTCAATACCCCTGGCATCCGTCACCGTAAGGATCGTGCCCGGCTCTCCCTGGAGATATTCCTCATAGATCACCTCCAGGCCGATGATCCCCTGGTTATCTCCCCCGGTAAATCCCAGCACCTTGCTTGCCAGCTCCCCATAGGGATAGTACCGCTTATAGTCCTCATCCACCTTGACGCCAGCCAGGTCATATTCCCTGATGCGGTCGCCGACGGATTTATCCACATTGCTCTTGATGCGCTCCATGGAGGAGTATTTCTCCACCCGCTGTCTGACGTATTCCTCTGACAGATCCAGTTCCTGGCACAGGATCCGTATGATCTCCTCCGGGTCTTCGATCTGATTATGTATGACGGAGATGGTACAGACGGTCTTGTTATCCGCCAGCACCGTGCCGTTGCAGTCCAGGATCCGCCCCCTTGCGGCTTTGATGCTGCGCTCCCTCTCATGCAGGTCCGTGGCCAGCTGCGAATAGTGGTCCGCCTGCCAGATCATGAGATAAATCAGCCTGCCAAACAGAAGCAGCAGCAGTGTCACGCATCCCAGAAAGACCACAAGCACCTTCTTTCTGTGAAATATCTTATTATTGTCGGATAGCATACCTGGCCTCATAAAAAGGATTACTATACTTTATTCCGCTTTTGATCAGGTTATGACTTCCACAGACAATTCTATTCGTAACAGTTCAGCCTTCGGCCAAACTGTTACGAGGATGCACACAAAATGAGTTTTCAACTCATTTTGGCGCCTGCAAGTCTCGCAAAATTGCACAGGGAAGCAATTTTGACTTCGCGGTGCCGTATGGCTGAACTGTTACTTCTATTCCACAGGCGGGTTGACCAGATTGTCATTCACCGGCATATTGGGATCCATGATGGAAGTACTGCCGCCCTCCACCAGGAATCCCGCCCTGGCGTCGTACTTATCTCCCGTAGCCGGATCAACCCGGTAGCCTGTTGCAGGGTCAATAGGAAAATCCATCCACGCGGGCCGGCTGCCGTCCGGATTCAGGAACCGGGTCTCGTCATCCGGCTCTTCCGAGCCGTCCCCTTCCAGGGCATCCTCCTCCGGCTTCTGCGTATACTGGGTGGTGATCTCCAGCTGCCGCGCTTCCAGCTCCTCAACCTCCGCTTCGGACAGATCCTCCGTCATGAAAATATTCAGATAGGGAAGCGCTTCCGTCAGGATATCGCGCACAATCCCGGTGGCGTACTTGGCATCACCCTGATGGGACACATTGGGCCTGTCCACCACCACATAGATGGCTATCTGGGGATCGTCCGCAGGAGCAAATCCTATGAAAGAGACCACATGCTCCGTCTCGGAACGCCTGTGGGTATTCTCGTCGATGGTTTCCGCGGTTCCCGTCTTTCCACCGATCATGTAGCCCGCGGGGCGAGCCGTATGGCCTGTGCCGTAATCCACCACAGCCACACAGAATTGCCGGATCAGTTCAGAGGTAGTTTCGGAGATCACCTGCTTTAAGATCCTGGGCTCGATATTGGCCACCGTGGCACCGTTGGCATTGGTGATCTTATCCACCACATGGGGCTCATAATAATAGCCACCGTTGATCAGCGCACAGAAGCCGGTGATCATCTGGATCATGGTCACGTTGAAATTCTGTCCGAAGGAGTTGGTGGCAAGATCCGTGGGCCCCATCTGGTCCACCGGGTAGATCAGGCTGGCTGTCCGGGCTTCCCCCGCAAGGTCTATGTTGGTCTTGAGGCCGAAATTAAATATCTGCTGATATTCTGCAAACGCCTCCCTGCCCAGCACTTGGGCAATCTTCATCATGGACACATTGCAGGATTTTGCCACGGCCTGTTCCAGTGTCAGCGTGCCGTCATTCCTGTTATGGCAGCTGATGTCATAGCCGCCTATGTTCATCTTGCCGGTACACTCAAAGGTAGTATTGGGAGAGATCACTGCGGTTTCCAGCGCTGCCGCCACCGTGAAGGGCTTCGCTGTGGAACCGGGCTCGTAGGTTCCTGTGATGCAGTAATTTTTCCAGAGGTTATTCAGGTTCAGGTAGATCTGGCTCTCATCCATCTCCGCCAACCTTGTCTCGCTGATGTAATTCCCTGTCTTGTGGATCTCATAGTAGCCGTTGGCGTTAGTGATCTGCTCTACCTCCATGGAGCCGATCAGACTGGCCGGATTTCTGGTATCGTTCAGATCATAGGTTGGATAACTTGCCATGGCAAGGATCTCCCCCGTATCCACCTCCATCATAATACACCCCAGGTTCTGGGCGCCGTTTGCGCCCTGAACGGCTTCATCCTTATGTTCGTCATTGAATTTCTTCAGGCATTTCTCCACAATCATCTGGAGATTGCTGTCTATGGTCACGTGCAGGGTATAACCATCCATGGGCGGCTGAATCGTGCGTTCCAGGTTCAGGTCGTCGTTCAGATAGCCATACTCCCTGCCGTTTACGCCGCTCAGTACGGCGTCATAGAATTCCTCCAGGCCGTATTTACCCTGTCCGTCGGTCGTTGTAAAACCGATCATATCGGCCGCCAGGGAATGGTAGGGATACACTCTTTTGTATTCCTCTTCAAACCAGACGCCCTGAATATTGCTCTTTTCGGTTTTCACTTCCTTGCTGTCTTCTTCCTTCGGAGTCTGGGCCTCGATAAATCCACTGATCTCATCATAGGCCAGACGTCTCAGGGGCACATACCAGGAGGAATTCACATTTGTGGTCACATAGGCCCTGATTTCCTGCATGTCCAGGTCAAAATACTGCCCCAACGCTTTCAGGGTTGGCTCCAGATAGGGCTTCTTGCCGCCTATTTCCGTATTCATTACCTTGGCGTCTATCACCAGGTTGTACACTTTCTCACTGGTGGCAAGGATCGTGCCCCTGGAATCCACGATGTCGCCCCTTCTGTAGGGAATAGTCATGGAATCATATCGCTGCTGGGACAGGATCTGCTTCTGATACTGGGTTCCGTTCTCCTTTGCGATGAGAACCAGCCTCACACTTAAACAGGCAAAAGCCAGCAGCACAAAAACAAACAGTACTACCAGCTTTTTCTGCATTTTAATTGAAAATTTTGTCTTATCCTGAATCTTCACTCTTCACCTCTAATTCGAGCCTTCCGTCACTTTACGCATGTAATCATTTCCCTCGCTGGTATAATGACAGATCTGACCCTCTTCCGCGTACACCATCCCCAGTTCACCGATGGCAATGCGCTTTACCTCCTCCAGGTCGATGCTGTTCAGGACACGATTGTACGCTTCATCATTGGCAAGCCGCAGACTGCTGAGTTCGCTTACCTTTGTGGCGTTTACTTTCGTCAGGTTGGTCAGTTCCGCCTGCAATTGCACATAATTTACCAGGATCAGCCCGGCGGCTATCAGCGCCGCCGCCAGAAACAGTACGTATCCCATGCTCATATGGTGCGCTTTATCACGATTCTTGCGTACCTCATTCTGCACCGGCCGTCTGGGCGGCTCCCGCAGCTGACGCTGAATTCCTGCTTCCCTCTGAAAATCTGTTTTCCGTACCGTATTTCCGTATACATATCCACCCCGGCTTCCGCCTGTGGATGCGCCTGTTCTCTGTCCGTATGAACCTCTTCTGTTGTCTGTCCTCTGTCCGTAGGAACCCCTTCTGTTGTCTGTTCTGGTCTGGCTCATTTCACTGTCCTGCTTTCTGCTAATTGCGTAGCAATTTTTGCTCTCAGGCTATGGGTATACAGCCCGGCACGATGATAGGGTGTCTGCTGCTTCGAACACCCGGAGCTTTGCGCTCTTGGAACGGCTATTTTCCGCCAGTTCCCTTTCTCCCGGCAAAATTGGTTTTCTGGTCACCACTCTTCCCTTTGATACTTTACCGCATACACACACCGGAAACTCCGGCGGGCAGATACACGGGCTTTCGTTTTTCTTAAATATGGTCTTTACAATCCTGTCCTCCAAGGAGTGAAATGTGATGACACAAAGCCTTCCTCCCGGATTCAGCATCTCGATCAAGTCCTCCAGCGAATCCCTCAAAACATCCAGTTCTCTGTTACATTCGATCCTGACCGCCTGAAAGGTCTGCTTGGAGGGATGTCCGTTCTTTCGCATTTTGGCGGGTATTGCCGCCTTGATGATCTCGTTCAGTTCGAAGGTTGTCTCCACAGGCCTGTCCGCCCTTGCCACTACAATGTGCTTCGCGATGTTCCTGGCGAACCTGTCTTCCCCATAATCCCGGATGATCCGGTAAAGGTCGCTCTCGGAGTACCCGTTAATGATATCCTTCGCAGTGGTTTTCTGCCTGCGGTCCATCCGCATATCCAGCGGAGCGTCAAAGCGATAGGAAAATCCCCGCTCCGATTCGTCCAGTTGATAGGAGGAAACACCGAGATCAAGAAGGATCCCGTCCACTTTTGTAATTCCATGCCCTGAAAGCGCATTTTTTATATTACAGTAGTTATCTCTCAGGATGGTGACTTTGTCCCCAAAGGGTTCCAGCCGTTTTCCAGCCGCTGTCACGGCCGCGTCGTCCTGATCGACCCCGTAGAAATGTCCGGTGGTAAGCCGCCTGCACACCTCCCAGGCATGTCCGCCGCCTCCCAGCGTTCCGTCCACATAGATACCTTCAGGCCTCACATGAAGTTGTTCTATGGTTTCCGCCAGAAGCACGGAGTAATGATTAAATTCCATACCGAAGGCTCCTCCCTGGACCGCAAACTCTTCAGATGAAAAGCTGCATGGTTTTTCGCAAGTTCTTCAGACGAGAAAGCGCTTAGATCGTAAGTCCGAGATTGATCATTCCCTCGGATATCTTATTGATATCCACCTGTTCACTGTTTCCATTCCATTTCTCAAGACTCCAGATCTCGATGCGGCCTCCCGTTCCGGCCAGTACCACATCCTTTTCCAATCCCGCGAAATCTCTCAGATCCTGGGGCATCAGGATGCGTCCCTGCTTGTCCACGGTCACATACTGGGCACCTGACAGAAAAAATCTGGCGAACTGCCTTGCCTCCTGATTGATCAGCGGCAGTGACGCCAGCTTTTCTTCAAAGACTTTCCAATCATCATTCGCGTACACGAATAAGCAGCCATCCATTCCTTTGGAAACCACAAATTCGTCTCCCAGAATTTCCCGATACTTTGAAGGAATGCTCAACCTGCCTTTCGGATCTATCGTATGATTGTATCTGCCCATGAACATCGCAATCACCACCAGTCACAAGCGGGATGCTGCAGGGGTGGCCTTCGTCTTTTGATCCTGCCTTTTAATTCTGTCTTTTAGTTCTGTCTTCTGGTCTTCCATCCCACTTTATGGGTTTTGCCGCCATCTTCATCCCACTTTACGATTGATTTTAATATATTATCAGTTTTTTTACAACCCTGAATTTCCCGGCGGCTCATGCAAAAAGCGTCCCGCAGACTTTCTGCGAGACGCTTTTGTGATCCAAAACCACAAGATGTGGTAGGATAATCATATACATCTTTCCATATCTATTCTTAAAACTTTTTGCGAAATTTTTAAAAATATTTTGTGAACTGTTGTCATGGCATTTATTCTTTGAATTCATGTTCTGAATTTATGCTTTGAATTTATGCTCTGAATTTATGCTCTGAATTTATGCTCTGCGAATATTCTGTTGCTGAAAATAAAATAGCGGTTGTTCTGTCCTTTTTTACAGCACGTCCGCTATCTTAAATCATGATTTTACATTTTGTCTTGCTTGTTTTTGCTCTGCTCGCTTTTACGCTACTTGCTTTGTTCTGCTTGCTTTTGCTCTGCTTGTTCTCGTTCTACTTACTTTGTTCTTGTTCTACTTGCTTTGCCTCTGTTTTTCCCTGTCTCATCCGCACGCGTACTATAACGTCCGTTATCGCTGCGAACAGCACCATCAATAATGATAACACCTGTGACACAGCAATGGTAGTTCCAGGTATGAAGAGGGTGTCCGTGCGGATCCCCTCAATGACAAAGCGACCCATCCCGTAACCGGCAAAATAGAGCAGACATATTTCACCGTTGAACCTTCTGCGTTTCATATACAGCAGCATCAGGACGAATACCACCAGGCACCAGACGCTCTCATAGAGAAAGGTGGGATGCACCTGAATATAATTTGCCCCCTCCGGAATGTGGGCGGCGATATTTTCGGAAATGTCTCGCGCCCGCACCGCTTCCACGGGAAGCTGCATGGAAAACAGCCCGTCATAATACTCACCGAAGACTTCCCTGTTCATAAAATTACCCCAGCGGCCGATCGCCTGCCCCAGGATCAACCCGGGCACACAGACATCGCCTATATGAAAGGGATTTTTCTTCTTGAGCTTTGAATAGACAAAAAGGGTGATGAATGCGGCAATGACTCCCCCGTATATGGCCAGGCCGCCTTTCCGGATATTGAAAATGCCAAGTAGATTGTCTTTGTAAAAATCCCAGGCAAAGACCACATAATAGATCCTGGCCCCTATAATGGAAAAAATAACTGCATAGACCGCAAAATCCCATATCACTTCCGGATCCAGCCCGGTCCGCTTCGCCAGACAGGCCGCCGTCAGGATTCCTGCAATAATACCGATCCCTATGATCAGTCCATAAAAAGCTATCTCAAAGCCAAACACGGTAAAATGTCTGGGTACATTCTCCAGATAGATCCCCAGATTGGGAAATGCAATATCACCTGCGTTCATGAATACTCCTTTTTATACCATATGTTATTTCATAATGGGCTTTCGTCTCCCCATGTGAAAACCCGCACTCTGTGCGGCCTTCATTCGCTACAGCTTCGCTTTCGCTCATGATGGACGTTCGTCAGACTGACAGTGGAAAATTCTCATGTAAACATGAAATTTTCCACTGTCAGCTTTCCTCACTGTTTTCACACATTAAACCGGAACAGTATCACATCGCCGTCCTGTACCACATAGTCCTTTCCTTCCATGCCTACCAGCCCTTTTTCCCGGGCTGCCGCCAGCGAGCCCTGCTCCAGCAGATCCTTGTAATTGACAACTTCCGCTTTAATGAAGCCCCTCTCGAAGTCAGAGTGTATCTTGCCTGCCGCCTGGGGAGCCTTCGTCCCGACCCTGATGGTCCAGGCCCTGGTCTCATCCTCCCCTGCTGTCAGGAAGCTCATCAGTCCCAGAAGAGAGTAGCTGGCACGGATCAGTTTCTCCAGGCCGGACTCCGCCAGCCCCAGATCCTCCAGGAACATGGCCTTCTCCTCCTCGTCCAGTTCTGAGATCTCCTGCTCGATCTGTGCACAGATCACGAAAACCTCACTCTTCTCAATCTCCGCAAACTTCCTGACTTCCGAGACAAAAGCATTGGACGCGCCGTCATCAGCCAGATCCTCCTCCGCCACATTTGCCGCGTAGATTACGGGCTTATAAGTCAGAAGATTGTATTCCTTTAACAGAACCAGTTCGTCCTCATCCTCCACATCCATCGTCTTCGCCAGCCTGCCGCCTTCCAGATGAGCCTTGACCCGTTCCAGCAACGCCAGCTCCTTTGCATAGGTCTTGTCCATGCGGGCAGCCTTTGACACTTTCGCATATCGCCTCTCCAGTACCTCCAGATCAGCAAAGATCAGCTCCAGATTGATGGTCTCAATATCCCTCAGGGGATTCACGCTGCCGTCCACATGAATTACATTTGCATCCTCAAAGCATCTCACTACATGGACAATGGCGTCAACCTCCCTGATATTGCTCAGGAACTGATTTCCCAACCCCTCTCCTTTGGAAGCGCCCTTGACCAGACCTGCGATATCCACAAATTCGATCACTGCCGGAGTGACTCTCCTGGACTGGTACATATCGCCCAGCGCCTTCAGTCTGCCGTCAGGCACCGCCACCACGCCGATATTGGGATCGATTGTACAGAAGGGATAATTCGCGGACTCTGCTCCCGCCTTTGTGAGGGAATTAAATAAGGTACTCTTGCCCACATTGGGCAGACCGACTATGCCTAGTTTCATTTTATCCTAATCTCCTTTGGTTTTCTTATATTTTATAGGGTTTTCGCCTTTCAAGGTTTGGGTTATGTACCAATTTACGTACCAATCTGTCCGTTCAAAATTTCAAAAAAGTAAAAGCACCTTTCAAAAAAGAGACTTAATACCAAATGCTCAGCAAACTGAGCATTGATAGTATAGCATAGTAAGGCTCAAAAGTAAATTGCAGGATTTTATATGGCAAAATCTCCTTGCAACAGAAGGTTTTCTTTAGTATTATTTTGATTTCAGCATCTATCATTCATCAAATGTTATTTCCTCTTGATTCTTATTGTAAAGCATTAATCTGTTTTCAAGACTAATTTCATTGACAATCCACCCCCTTAAAGTACATGCCGTAATAAAGTCCTGTATTCTATTAATACCGTTAATTTCCCGAAGTGTCACAACAACCCCAAAATTTAAACCCGAAGTCATAGAAGTAGTCAACCGTTCTTTCGAGACAATAGATATCCCCCATAAACGTTCCCCATAAGATTGCAACGCTTTATTTTTCTTCAGAACTTTAGATACAAATTTGGTATTTTCCCATTTTCGGAAATCTCTGCGTGATTGACGCTCATCTACAGCATGACCCACTTCATCCTGAATATTTTCATTGATATCATCAATTTTACCTTTCCATTCACGCGTCCAAACCTCAAGGACAATTCTCTGGATGTATAATCTACACCCTGTACTCTGGAACACTGCGGGAAATAGCACAGCATTGCCCGTGCAATAAAAGGGTACTTATTATCAGAGTCTCGTGGAATCGGTATCGAATAATTTGACGTAATGTATGAACTTGCTGTGCCATACAAAACAAACCTTATTTCTCTATTATCCGCTTCCAAAATGTTTGCTATTTTGATTGGAACGATACCATAGCCAATCTGGTTCTGAAGTTTATACGTAGATGTCTTAAATTCCCACCCTGCTGCTGAATCTATAATCAACGCCTTTGCTACTTCCCTGGAAAATCCCATGATATCAATTAAAAACGAGAGTTTTCTTGCAATCCAAGGAGCTGCAAACGATGTCCCATACACCTCTTCAATATCTTTGGAGGAACATGCCCTTATGCGTTCTTCTTTCTCGTAATCTCCCCCATAATAAGAAATATCCGGTTTATTAAAAAAGGATAAAATCATTCCCTGTCTAGTATAAGAGGCAGGCATTCCATTGCGCTTTACTGAATTAACAACTACTGCATTCAAAGAATCTGCCGGAGAACCGACACGCAGCATACCCTCTTTTCTATTGCGGTTATCATTTGTTCCCGCTACAACAAAAATAATATTTTTGCTTGCTTGTAATTCGTCCAATGCGGAACCATCATATGAGATAAAGTTTTTCGATACCTCATCGTCTGTCCCAAGTGATAAATTCCATACATGAATATGGGGATTATCATTTACTATTTTTCTGATTTTATTTACCAAACGCGGAACTGAAATTCTATCCACACACACGCCAAAATGCTTCACCTTAAATCTTCCGCAACCATCATCAAGCCATGGATTCAGACTAGGTCCATCCACGATGATAGATGTTACCTCTGTACCGTGGTCACGAGAAACATCTCTTTCGCCAACGGCTTCTGACAATTGAAATTTATGCAATTGATCGGTCGCTGGCATCAATTCAAACGCTTTTTATCTTATCCAGCCCCTTGTTATACATATCGGCTGATTTCATTGCCTGTCCCCCTAAAATTTGCTCAATAGGGTAATATTCTTCATTCAAATCTGCCTTCAGCATCGGGATACTCTTATTGGGATGGTTGTAATATTTCAAAACTTTTTATTACACCATCTATATATTCTTTGGATTTATCAGGTATTTTATCATAGACGGTCTCCCTCAAAGCGGTATAGTCGCTGCAATAATCATCGACTATGTCTAATTCTAATCCGTCTATGGCGGGCAGAGCGATCGAGTGCAGTTCCCTTAAGAACAGTGCAATGTCCTGTGCCAACATATCTTTCTCATCATCACTTAAGTTTTTGTATGCATCAGGGGTCAATTGACTGCCTTTGATCTTTTTATATCCGCAAACGCTGTATTTTTCGCTATAGTACTCAATATCCGGTATCTGCAATGTGGTTTTGCCTTTTAGATAGTTTAGTACTCGTACTTCCCGCTTTAAGTTGATTCTTGCCCCGGCATGCTTTGACTGCTTGAATACATATTCATTATTTACAAGATAGGCAATACTATCAAGACCCTGCCCCAAAATGATAACGCTTTGAACGATCAGGTCAAATTCCTGTTCGATCATGTCTTTCATGTCCATAAACTATCGCCCTACAATAGTGATTCCTCCGCAAATTTCGATTGCGATTTGATAATTTCCAGGGGAACTAACAGGGTAGGAAAATATGAGCCAATACCAAGGTATCAGCTCATATGTTTATTCGCCCTATTCACTTAATAACTTTTCCACCGAAGCAAGCTTTACACAGAGCACGAAAATCTTTGTGGCATCCGCCATTTCCTCCGGTGTGGGGAAGGACGGGGCAATACGTATATTGGAGTCCTCGGGATCGATCCCATAGGGATATGTGGCGCCTGCACCTGTAAGCACAACGCCTAAAGACCTGCATTTTGCCACAATGGCTTTCGCGCAGCCGGGCATGGCGTTGAACGATATGAAATATCCGCCTCTGGGTCTGATCCAGCTTCCGATCCCTGTGCCCGCAAGCTCCGCCTCCAGCGTGTCAAGCACCGCCTCGAACTTGGGGCGCAGAAGCTCCGCATGCTTTTTCATATGCGCATTCAGTCCGTCTATATTTTTGAAAAACCGGGCATGACGCAGCTGATTGATCTTATCATGGCCGATGATCTGCACATCCATGAACTTATGGATATATTCCATATTCGCTTTCGAGGTTGCAATACACGACACGCCGGAACCGGGGAAGCTCACCTTTGAGGTGGATGCAAAGATATACACCATGTCAGGATTTCCCGCCTTCTCGCACTCCTCCAGAATATTCAGGATCTCGTCCTGGATGTCATCGTAAATATGATGGATGCAATATGCATTGTCCCAATAGATCCTGAAATCCTCAGCCTTCGGCTTCAGATTCGCGAACCGCCTCACTACTTCATCCGAATAGGAGATACCTGTAGGATTGGAGTATTTGGGCACACACCAGATCCCCTTTACCGCCTCGTCATTATTGACATACTCCTCCACCAGATCCATATCCGGTCCGTCTTCACCCAGCGGGATATTGATCATCTCGATCCCGAATAACTCCGTGATCTTAAAATGTCTGTCGTATCCCGGAACGGGGCACAGGAACTTGACCTTATCCAGTTTACACCATGGTGTGGAACCGTTCACCCCCTTGATCATGGAGCGCGCCACCGTATCATACATGATATTCAGGCTGGAATTACCGCAGACGATCACATTGTCCTTGGGAACACCTATCATATCAGCCATCAGACGCCTGCACTCGCCGATGCCATCCCAGTCGCCGTAATTTCTGGTATCATTTCCCAGCAGGGTACGCATATCCGCCTGGCTGTTGATCACATCCAGCATGGGCATGGATAATGCCAGTTGGGAAGCTCCCGGCTTCCCCCTTGCCATATTGAGTGAAAGGCCTTTAGATCGGAAGAGCACACG
>CANDMD010000022.1 GCA_947385725.1 uncultured Lachnospiraceae bacterium
AAACGCATTGACAGGAACAAAACGCATTGACAGGAACAAAACGCATTGACAGGAATAAAACGCACGGGCAGGAATGAAAACACCTGGCGGAATGGCAGAAATATGATATGGTGAAAGAATGAAAAGCAATGAAAGAATGGTAGGAGAATGACATGGCGGCGGAGGAAAGCAGGATACAGGCGCTGGCGGATCAGATATTGACACTTGCCCATGACGATCTGCTGATGCACCTTCGGTTCTTTGATATGGCACTGGCACAGCTGAAATGGAAGGAAAAGGCAAAAACGGGATGTTTTGCCACGGATGGGCAGCATCTGTTTTATGATCCTGTTTATGTGCTGAAAGCGTATCAGGAAAATCCCAAATACATCACCAGAAGTTATCTTCATGTGCTGCTGCACTGCATTTTCTCACATGGTTTTCAGTACAATAAATTGGACACGGATGACTGGGACCTGGCGGCGGACATTGCGGTGGAAAATGTCATCCTCGACCTGAAGCTGGAGAGTGTTGCCCTGGAGGAGGATGCGGACGCGGTGAGGAAGCTTAGGGTCTTAAGAGAAGATATCGGCTCCCTGACTGCGGAGAGGATCTACCGGTATTTTCGCCACAATCCCATCACGCCGCGGGAAAGGGAGGAGCTTGTGAGGCTTTTTGCCAGGGATGTGCACAGCCCCTGGAGGAATGGGGATGGCGGGAAGCAGGAACAGCTGGAGATCACGGAGGAGCAATGGAAGAAGATCAGTGAGCGCGTAAAGGCGGACCTGAAATCTTTTACCCGGAATAAAAGCGGTGCGGAGAGCCTTGAGAAGAATCTGGAGGAAACCACGAGGGACCGCTACGATTACAGCGATATCCTGCGCAGGTTTACGGTGATGGGGGAGGATATCAGGGTAAATGACGACGAATTTGACTATATTTATTATACCTACGGGCTGGAGCATTACGGCAATCTGCCCCTGATTGAGCCACTGGAATATAAGGAGACGAACAAGGTCAGGGAATTTGTCATTGCCATAGATACTTCCGCATCCTGCAGGGGAGCCATTGTGAAGGCTTTTTTGAGAAAGACTTATTCCATCTTAAAGGGCAGTGAGAACTTTTTTCATCGCGTCAATGTGCACATTGTCCAGTGCGACAGCCAGGTGCAGAGCGACACAAAGATTACAAATGACGAGGATTTTGACGCGTTTATGCGGTACGGGAAGCTGACAGGCTTCGGGGCCACAGATTTCCGGCCTGTGTTTGACTACGTTGAAAAGCTGCGGTTACAGGGAGAATTTGAAGATCTGAAAGGGCTGATCTATTTCACGGACGGCTATGGGATTTATCCCCGGAAGATGCCCCCCTATGACGTGATCTTTGCCTTTCTGGAGGAGGACGGGAACCGGGCACCGGTGCCGCCGTGGAGCATGAAGGTGGTGCTGGAGGAAGAGGCGCTGGAGGAGGATAATGGCTGAATTTGGCGAGGGATTGCAGAACAAGTGCTTATGCAGCAGCGGCTTGGGCAATTCATAGATAAATATGGGGAATTCATTTATTCTGCTTTAGGTTTTGATGAAGAGGATTTGAATGGGTTGCTTGATTTATACAGTAGGAACACTTTTCAGGAAAGGGAAAAATTACGGCGGGAAAGGGTGGATGCATCATCATGAACATAAAACAGGCCAAGGAATATATTAAAAATTCCGTTAATTTATATCTGAAGAAGGACGAGTTTGGGGAGTATCGCGTTTCCGTGGTGCGGCAGCGGCCTATCTTCCTGCTGGGGGCGCCGGGGATCGGCAAGACGGCGATCATGGAGCAGATCGCCCAGGAGATGGGAATCGCGCTGGTGTCATATTCCATGACACACCATACGAGACAGTCCGCGCTGGGATTGCCTTTTATCACACAGAAGACATATGGCGGACAGAGTATGAGTGTATCGGAATACACTATGAGCGAAATCATAGCCTCTGTTTATGATACCATGGAGGCTAGTGGCATCAGGGAGGGAATCCTTTTCCTGGATGAGATCAACTGTGTGTCGGAAACGCTGGCTCCCTCCATGCTGCAATTCCTGCAATACAAGGTGTTTGGACGGCACAGGGTTCCGGAGGGCTGGGTGATCGTCACCGCGGGCAATCCACCGGAGTACAATAAATCGGTCAGGGAATTCGACGTGGTGACGCTGGACCGGCTGAAAGTGATGGAAGTGGAGCCGGATTACCGTATCTGGAAGGAATATGCGGCGGAGAGGGGGATTCACAATGCGGTGGTGAATTACCTGGACCTGAAAAAGGATCATTTCTACTGCATGGAAATGACAACCGGGGGACGCAGTTACGTGACCGCCAGGGGCTGGGAGGATCTGTCGGAAATCCTGTTTCTGTATGAGGAGGAGATGCTGCCGGTGGACGAGACGCTGGTTGGGCAGTACCTGCGGAATGAGAAGGTGGTAAAGGAATTTACCGCGTATTATGATTTATACTGCAAATACAAAAAGGATTACCACATTGAGGAAATCCTCAGCGGGAATCCTTCCGTGAATGCCATTGCCCGGGCGAAGGAGGCTCCTTTTGACGAGAGGCTGTCTCTGCTGGGAATGCTGCTGGACAAGGTGCAGGCGGATATGAAGGAGGTCATGGAACAGGCCGCGTTCCTGTCCGACCTGAAAAAGCCGCTGCAGAATATCGGCGGCAGGGCGGAGGAAATACAGCCGGGACAGGTGCTTTCCCTGTTGGAGCAGCAGGCGGAGGGACGTAAGAAGCTGCTGGAGAATCTACAGAAGGCAAATACGCTGTCCGACGGCGACAAAAAGAGACATTACAGCGTTATCCGCTTCCTGGAGGAGAGCAGAAAGGAACTTTACACAGGGGAGGCGCAGACCGGCGCCGCCGCTTATGAACAGCTGAAAACCCGATATGGCGCAAGGGTGGAGAAAATGAAGCGGAAAACTGCCGGGGTGCAGCAGGCACTTCACGCCATGTTCGCCTTTGCGGAGGAGGCTTTCGCGGCAAAGGACGGGGCGGCCGGCAATGAGATGCTGATCCTGGTGACAGAATTGACCGTAAACAGCTACAGCGCGCAGTTTATCGCCACCTTTGGCAGTCCCGATTACAGGAGGCACAATGAGGAACTGATGCTGACGGAGCGCAGTGATGAGATCAGGGCTCAGATCGAGGAGCTGAAATTAGATTAGGAACTGTTAGGGAAACGCTGTAACATTAGAAAACTGAAACAGGAGTTCCGCGCAGGATAAAACGATATATGCAGGAAATGGAATGGAAGCTTGCGGACGCAAGTCTATACTACAAAACAGAAAGAAAACAGGACAGGGAAACCGTCCGGATCACGCGGTTTCAGGGACTGGCCTCCCAGGTGGAGGTGCCGGGGCAGATCCAGGACCTGCCGGTGACAGCCGTGGACAGAAAAGCCTTTTTGAGTAAAAAGAATCTGCGGCGCATATGGCTGCCGGACACGCTGGAGGAGATCGGGGACTGGGCTTTCGCTTATTGCGACCATCTGACGGAGATCGTGATTCCCTCCGGGAAAATCCGTTTTGGAAAAGCGGTTTTCATGGAATGCAGGGAATTGAAGCGTATTTCCGCGGGCGGGCGGCATGACGGGGCAGGCGGCGCGTCTTTTCCGGCGGAACTGATGGCGGCCGCAGTGACCGCAATGGATGCGGCTTATCTGCTGGATATGGAGGCTGCGGGCAGCGAAGAATGGCTGGGAAAATGGGACGCCCGTCTGGGCAGCGTGCTCCGCGTGCCGGATCAGGAGGGCTTTTCCAGGCAGATTCTGTGCGGGGAAGAGGATTATGGCAGCACGGATCTGACGGCATACATGAGCGGCAGGCGGAAGGAAAAGATACGCCTTTGTCTGCTGCGGCTCCTATTCGACCAGGGCTTGTCCGACCCGTTAAGGCAGGAACTGGAGAACTATCTGCGAAGCCATACCAAAGGGCAGGCCGGCGAGGAAGCCTGGCAGGTGATCCTGCGGGAGCACGGGGCTGACAGGGAGTATTATCAGCTTTTTGCGGCCATCGGCTGCGTGACGGAGGATAATCTGAATGGGATCCTTACAGAGATCGGCGGGGAGTATCCGGAGATGAAGGCTTATTTCCTCCGCAGCGGGGAGGAGACGGACGGGGCAGCGGATTTCTTTGCGGGTCTGGAATTGTAGGGAGAAGGCAAGAATTATTAATTTGCCTGAAAGATTTTCTTAAGAAAGGCCTACGCCGTTGAACCATCTGGAAAATTTTGCTATACTGGCAAGTAAGAAAACGAAAGGTCACAGGAAAAAACTATGGCAATGACATTGGAACAGGCGAAAGGGAAACTGGCGGCGTATGGGCAGGAGCATGTGCTGAAATATTTTGATGAGCTTGCCCCCCAGGAGAAGCAGACACTGCTGGATCAGATAGAGGCGACGGACATGAGTATTCTGGATGCCTGCATGCACAGGGAGGATCTGGTGCAGAAGGGCGCGATCACCCCGTTGGCGGCCATGCAGCTGGAGGAGATTGAGGCCGGCAGGGCGTCCTTCGAGGCGGCCGGCATAGAGACCATCAAA
The DNA here is from genome assembly GCA_947385725.1 of uncultured Lachnospiraceae bacterium. Taxonomy (GTDB): domain Bacteria; phylum Bacillota; class Clostridia; order Lachnospirales; family Lachnospiraceae; genus Acetatifactor. The sequence goes on from CANDMD010000022.1 coordinate 4,561, forward strand.
GAGGGGAAAATAGGGGCGGTGCTGCTGGCAGGCGGCATGGGCACCAGACTCGGTTCCGACGATCCCAAGGGAATGTACGATATTGGCAAGACCAGGAAACTTTACATCTTTGAATGTCTGGTTAACAATCTGCTGGAGGTGGTGCACCGGACAGACACATGGATTCATCTGTTCATCATGACCAGTGACAAGAATCACCGGTCAACTACCTCTTTTTTGAAAGAGCATGATTACTTCGGGTACAGAGAAGAATATATCCATTTCTTTCAACAGGAGATGGCTGCAGCTACCGACTATAACGGAAAGATCTATCTGGAGGAGAAGGGGAAGCTGTCCACTTCGCCCAACGGCAACGGTGGCTGGTTCGTATCCATGAAGAATGCCGGCCTGCTCAAGGTTCTTCATGAGAAAGGGATTGAGTGGCTGAATATCTTTGCCGTGGACAATGTGCTTCAGCGTATCGCCGATCCCTGCTTCATCGGTGCGACGATTTCGAAGAACTGTGCAGTGGGGGCAAAGGTAGTGAGAAAGAACGCGCCGGATGAAAAGGTGGGGGTTATGTGCCTGGAGGATGGAAGACCCTCTATCGTGGAATATTATGAACTGACGGAGGAGATGAGGGATGCAAAAGACCCCAACGGCGATCCCGCCTATTATTTCGGCGTGATCCTGAATTATCTGTTCCGCGTGGCTGACCTGGAAAATGTGCCAGGAGGTCTGCCGCTCCATATCGTGGAGAAAAAAATACCCTGCCTGGATGAGCAGGGGAATCCCGTGAAACCGGAGGAACCCAACGGGTATAAGTATGAAAATCTGGTGCTGGATATGATACACCAGCTGGACACCTGCCTGCCCTTCGAGGTGGTCAGGGAGAAAGAGTTTGCCCCGATCAAGAACAGGACGGGAGTGGATTCCGTGGAAAGCGCAAGGGCACTGCTGGAAAGAAACGGGGTGGCGCTGTAACGGATGCGGATCCAAAAGACCTTTGGCCCCACATGGCCTTCGGATCCGGGCATTTCATGGAGGTTCGGACAAATAGAAATGTAATTTTGGCTTTGCGGGAGGGACTGCCGGAACTGTCACGGCATTTAACATTTCGACAGATTTATGCAACAAATATGTATTGAGGCAGCGGCGCTTTTCCGATATGCTGTTTTTAACAGATAACATGGTGTGGCACGGAAGGTGCAGAAAAGAGGGTATGATATGAGAATATTGGTGACAGGCGGCGCCGGCTTTATCGGCAGCCATACGGTGGTGGAGCTTCAGCAGGCGGGTTATGACGTGGTGGTCCTTGACAACCTGAGTAATGCCAGCGAGAAGTCCTTACAGCGGGTAGAAGCGATCACTGGCAAGGCGGTTCCTTTTTATAAGACCGATATATTGGACAGGGAAGGCCTGGAGGCCGTATTTTCCAAGGAAGATATCGATGCGGTTATCCATTTCGCAGGATTGAAGGCGGTGGGCGAGTCGGTGCAGAAGCCCTGGGAGTACTATGAGAACAATATAGCAGGTACGCTGACCCTGGTGGACGTGATGAGAAAACATAATGTAAAGAATATTATTTTCTCCTCCAGTGCCACGGTGTACGGAAATCCCGCGTTTATTCCCATTACCGAGGAGTGCCCCAAGGGGCAGTGCACCAACCCTTACGGATGGACGAAATCCATGCTGGAGCAGATCCTTTCCGACATCCAGAAGGCGGATCCTGAATGGAATGTGATCCTGCTGCGCTACTTTAATCCCATCGGCGCGCACCAGAGCGGTACCATGGGAGAGAACCCCAACGGCATTCCCAATAACCTGATGCCTTACATCACCCAGGTGGCAGTGGGGAAACTGAAAGAACTGGGCGTATTCGGAAATGATTATGATACTCATGACGGCACAGGCGTAAGGGACTATATCCATGTGGTGGATCTGGCAGTAGGCCATGTGAAGGCGCTGAAGAAGATTGAAGAAAAGGCGGGCCTGAAAATTTATAATCTGGGCACGGGCGTAGGCTACAGTGTTCTGGATATTGTAAAGAACTTCGAGGAGGCCACCGGTGTGAAGATTCCCTATGTGATCAAGGAGCGCCGGGCGGGAGATATTGCCACCTGTTACGCGGACGCAGGCCTGGCGAAGAAAGAACTGGGCTGGGAGGCGCAGTACGGTATCAGGGAGATGTGCGCGGATTCCTGGAGATGGCAGAAGAACAATCCCAGTGGGTATGACGCGTAAAACAGTGATTTATAACAGGAAACAGGTCAGTCGCCGCAATGTCGGACATTGCGGCGGCTGTATCTTTTTATCTTATAGGAAATTATATCTTGGTCAGGGAAGAATGCCCTGAGTCTTTTGGAGGAGAGTTATGTTTGTCTGGAAAGAGGGAAAGCCGGAGGATTGCGGGATACCGGCCAAAGCGGTGGCAGGGCTGGAGAATATGCTGGATGAGATGCGGGTGCGGATCCATGGTTATATGTTGATTAAAGGGGACTGTATCCTGGCGGAGAGGTATTATGCGCCTTTTCACAGGGGGAGCCTGCACCGCATGTATTCTGTTGCGAAAAGCTTTACGGCGCTGGCGGTGGGTCTGCTTGTGAAAAACGGGCTGGTGAAGCCGGAAGACAGGATCTGCAATTATTTCCCGGAAAAGCTTCCGGAGGGCGGGGCGCATCCGTGGTGTCGTGAGATGACCATCCGGGATATGCTGACCATGCGTACCTGCCATGCTTCCACGACTTTTAAGAGATATGGTGGGAAGGACTGGACGGAGTCTTTTTTCCGCGTGGAACCTGATCATGTCCCGGGAACGGTATTTTCTTATGACACTTCTTCCCCGCATGTGCTTGCGGCACTGGTGGAAAAGCTGACAGGAAAGAAAATGCTGGATTATATGAGAGAGGAAATGCTGGATGAACTTGGCTTTTCCAAAGAGGCATATATGATCCCGGATCCGGCGGGGGTGTCTCAGGGCGGATCCGGTCTGATGTGTACGTTGCGGGATCTGGCTGTGGTGGCACATCTGTGTAACAGGCTGGGAACATTGCAGGGCAGGGAATATCTTTCCCTCGACTATATGCGGGAGGCCGTAAGCTGCCAGGTTCCCACGGATTTACATCCTGTGCCGGACGAGCAGCAGGGTTACGGCTATTTCTTTTGGAAACCCAGGGAGGAGGGATTTACCTTCTTCGGCATGGGCGGGCAGCTGGCAGTGTGCTTCCCCCAATATGATTTCTGCTATATCACCATGGCTGACACCATAGGGAATCCGGCAGGGGTACAGACCCTGCATGACTGCTTTTACCGGACGGTTTTCCCCTATCTGAAGGCGTCGGGGACATCCGGAATGGGCGGGGTGCAGGATCATGGCGGTATGTATCAATCTGCCTTCGAAGAAAATCGGATGCAGGATTTCCGTCACATGGAAAAGGAATTGCGGGAGCGCACCCAGGCTCTGTCCTATGTGTTCTATCCCAATGCCCTGGGGTGGGAAGAGGCAGGTTTTGACTGGGAGAAAGGAGCGGTGTCCCTGGCCGTCTCCGGGAGCCGGTTTCCCATTGTCTTTGGGACGGAGGAATGGGTGCAGCAGCCCTTGCCGGGTACGGAATATTTCTGTGAGTGCCGGGGACATTGGAAAATGGGACACTTTATTCTTGAGTGTTATGTGCTTTATGAGGATATGGGACATATCTGCATGGATTTTGCGTGGAAGGATGACCGCATGAGCGTCAGGACGGTCTGTGCGGGAGAAGTGATCGGGAAGGAAATGAAGGCGCATTTTCAGGGCTTTGCTTCTGCGGTTGACAGTACTTTGCATCATGGTACCTGACGTAATAGTGCTTTGCATAATGATGCTTTACATAACGGTACTTTGCATAGCGGTACCTTACAGAAACGTAAGGTTAATTCCTAAAATGTAAGGTAATTCTATTGTATGGAACGTTTTTCTCTTGTATTATTGTATCAAGTTAACGACACAGTACTGTGGAGGTAATACAATGACCGCAAAGGAAATGGAAACGGCGGCGAAGCCGACAGTTACTTTTCCCAAGGGAAATTCAAAATTTCCCTTGGCGTTAACGAGCAGACACCCGATGAAATCGGTTAAAAGCACTGAAAGCGCGGGTTTGCAAGTTGGGTGACAATTTCAGACATGGATACAGGAGGAAAGAAATGGCACTGTTAGAAGTAAAAAATGTAAGGAAGATCTATACCACCCGTCTGGGCGGCAATAAGGTACAGGCGCTGGATGACGTGAATTTCTCGGTGGAGCAGGGAGAGTACGTGGCGATCATGGGAGAATCCGGCTCCGGCAAGACAACGCTGTTAAACATCATGGCATCCCTGGACAAACCAACCAGGGGGGCGGTGATCCTGGCGGGAAAGAATATGGCGGAGATCAGGCAGAAGGAGCTGTGCGCCTTTCGCAGGGACAATCTGGGCTTTGTGTTTCAGGATTTTAATCTGTTGGATTCGCTTTCTCTTAAGGACAATATATTTCTGCCGCTGGTGCTGGCGGGCTGTGAGTACGGGAAGATGGAGGAGCGTCTTAAGCCTCTGGCAAAGAAGCTGGGGATTTCAGAACTCCTGGAGAAGTATCCCTACGAGGTGTCCGGCGGACAGAAGCAGAGGACGGCGGTGGCGAGGGCTCTGATCACAGAACCCCAGATCGTCCTGGCTGACGAGCCCACAGGAGCCCTTGACTCCAAGGCATCCGATAAACTGTTGCGCATTTTCGCGGAGGTCAATGAGGACGGACAGACCATTGTCATGGTGACCCACAGCATCCAGGCCGCAAGCAGGGCCGGGCGGGTGCTGTTTATCAAGGACGGCTGCGTGTTTAACCAGATTTACAGGGGGGATCTGTCCGACGAGGAAATGTACCGCAAGATATCGGACACCCTGACCGTGCTTCAGATGGAGCAATCAGGAAGGGGGAAGGCATAGATGAAACGACAGATGAATCTGCTCCCCAGGATGGCGGGCAACAATATCCGGAAGAACGGCTCCGCCTATCTTCCCTATATCGGGATCAGTGTGTTCGCCATGTTTACCTACTTTGTCTTCGACCTGATCCTGAAAAATGATATCATGTACACCCTGCCCAAAGGCGCTTATGCCCTGATATTGGTGCAGATCGGCTTTGGGCTGCTGGGGATCATCATGGTTCCCTTTCTGTATTACACCAACAGCTTCCTCATCAAACGCAGAAAGCGGGAACTGGGATTATACAGCATCCTGGGACTGGAAAAGAAGCATATCGGCATCATGATGTTCTGGGAAAGCCTGATGATCTACGGGATCGTCCTGGCGGCGGCTGTGGCGCTGGGGCTGCTGTTCTCCCGGCTGATCTTCCTGCTGCTTTTGAACCTTGCGAAAATGCCGGTGAATGTGAAGTTTACCGTAAGCCCCGGGGCTGTATTTGATACCATGGCATTTTACGCTTTTATCACCGGACTGAATCTCTTTGTGAACCTGGTCCAGGTGGGCAGGACGAATCCCGTGGAGCTCATGGGGGACGCCAGAAGTGGAGAGAAGACGCCCCGTTTTACCTGGCTCTGGAGCATCCTGGGACTGCTGGCACTGGGAACGGGTTATTACAAGGCGATAGGGGCAAAGCTGGACAGTATGCTCTTTCTGGACTTCTTCCTGGCCATCTTTTTAGTGATCATAGGCACCTATTTTCTATTTACTTCCGGCAGCGTCACTTTTTTGAAGGGAATGAAGAAAAAGAAAAAGCTGTATTACCGGCCGGACAATTTTATCACAGTGTCCGGTATGCTCTACCGCATGAAGAAAAATGCCGCGAGCCTTTCCAATATCTGCATTTTTTCTACTATGGTGATCATTACGGTGGTGTGTTCTGTGGCAGTCTATCTGGGGACGGGATCCATGGTCAGGGAAGAGTATGTCAGAAATGTACAGGTTACTTTTATGGGACAGAATCCCGTGGACCGACAGGCGTTGAGGGAGCATATTGACGCCCTGGCGGAGCAATACGGGGTGGAGCCGGAGAATTATTTAAGTTACGCGAGGGTGAAACTATCCGCGCACCTGGAAGGAGAACAGTTCCGTGTGGGGGAGGAATGGAAAGGGGATTATGAAAACTGGTTTACGGTCAAGCTGCTCACCCTGGAAGAATACAGACAGGCAGAAGGGTTGACGGAAAGCGAGTTAGAAAGTGCGTCGGAAAGCCTGGAGCCAGGGGAGGTACTGATTTATTCCACAGGAAAGGATTTTGGCAGTGACAGGGTGTTGTTTGGGGAGAAGGAATTTTCCGTGAAGAAGGAACTGGAGAGCAGTGTTCTCGGCCATAAGGTGGACGGTGACCGCTATGACCGCGCTTATGCGATCGTGGCGGCAGATGAAGAGGATCTGCGGGAGATCGCGGAAAGCCTGGGAACGGATCCGGACAGCAGCTGGGTTTATGTCTGTGGCTTTGATCTTCCCTTGGAGAGTGAGACGGCGGACGGGTTATCCGGGGATTTGGACCAGTATGTGTCCGGGTTGGACGGATTCGCGGGTTATCAGGATTATCGCCAGCGAATGCTGGATTCCGAGAGTATGTATGGCAGCCTGCTGTTCATCGGCATCTTTTTTGGGCTGATCTTCCTGATCTGCCTGTTGATCATCATGTATTACAAACAGATCACGGAGGGCTTTGAGGATCAGAAGAATTTCGAGATCATGCAGAAGGTGGGTCTCAGCGATGAGGAAATCCGCCGTACCATCAAAAAACAGATCCGCATGGTATTCCTGCTGCCCCTGGCGGGAGCGCTGCTCCACACCATGGCGGCCATGAAGATGATCCTGCTGCTTCTGGGAGCCATTGGTTTTTACGAGAAAAATCTGCTTTTCCTGTGTGCCCTGGCCACATCCTGCGCCTTTGCACTGTTCTACAGCATGTGTTATAAACAGACCTCGGGAACCTATTACAGGATTGTAAAACAGCTTTCATGAGAGCATGACCGCGCATCACAAAACAATAGATTGCCTCCCGCATATGGCAGGGTGCAGGAGGAAACAATTCCCTCCTTCCCGCATATGGTAGTGTATATGCCGGAGGGAGGGATTGCTATGCCTACAGACTGCAGGGAAAAAATACTTTCCGATCGTTATTATGATGCCATTACCGATTTTCCGGTCAGCCTGCTGGAGGAGGATGTGATCGACCAGTGCTACGCGGATGTGGACGGTTTATATAATATTATTTACTTTGACAGGGAAGAACTGAGGAATGCGCAGGCTTATTTCACTTCGTACCGGAGTATGCCCAAGCTCTATGGCTTGATGCAGCAGGGCGGCGGAGCCGGCGCTTTCGACCCCAACAGCCTGATTGCCAGCGGTATCGCACAGGTGCAGAGGGAGCCCCTGGCACTGACCGGTACCGGCGTGATTATATGTTGCATCGACACGGGCATCGACTACCTGGATCCCGTATTTCGCAATGAGGACGGAACAAGCCGCATTCTTGCCATTTGGGACCAGACCATTCAGACCGGAACTCCCCCCGCGGGCTTCCAGTACGGCACGGAATACACAAGGGAGGATATTAACCGGGCGCTGCAGTCGGAGGATCCCTATTCCGTTGTGCCCAGCAGGGATGAGATCGGCCATGGCAGCGCTATGGCCTCCGTGGCGGCGGGCAGCAGGCTGAACGGTGGCTATACCTTCCAGGGAGCGGCACCCAATGCGGATATCGTGGTGGTCAAGTTGAAGGAATGTAAGCCATATCTCCGCGGCTTTTACCTAGTGCCGCAGGGAGTTCCTGCCTACCAGGAAAACGACATTATGCTGGGGGTCCAATATGCGGACGGATTTGCGGAGCCGTTTTACAGGCCTGTGGTGATCTGCCTGGGTCTGGGGACTAATTCCGGCGACCACGCGGGGAACTCTCCGCTGGGGAGATATCTCAACGCCATAGCGGTAAGGAGAAGCCGGGCTGTGGTGGTGGCCGGCGGAAATGAAGGGAATGCCGCGCATCATTTCCAGGGGCAGCTGAATAATCAGGGAACGACCGGAGCCAACGTCAGGGCGGTGGAGATCCGTGCGGAACAGGGTGCGGAGGGATTCGTGATGGAGCTGTGGGGAAGCCTGCCGGATATTTTTACCATGGCAGTCCGCACGCCCGGGGGAGAGACGATCCCGCCTGTGAGGCTGGGAATACGGGACAGTGTCACTTACAGCTTTATCTATGAGAAGTCCAGGGTTACCGTTACCGGATTTCTTGTGGAACCGGCTTCCGGGGAGGAGGTTGTGATCATGAGGGTGCAGGATCCCACGCCGGGCATATGGACCTTCCAGGTGGGGGCTGTGGGAGAGATCCATAACGGGGAATTCAATATGTGGCTGCCGGTGAAACAGTTTCTGCCAGCGCCGGTCTACTTCCTGGAGTCATCGCCCTATATCACGTTGACGGAGCCTGCCATGGCATCCAGCGTCATCGGCGTGTCTACCTATGACGCCGCCAACGGCAGCTTCTATATCGACTCGGGAAGAGGGTTTTCCCGCTGTGGCGCTATCCGGCCGGACTTCGCGGCTCCGGGTGTGGATGTGTCCACCGTGAACGGCAGGGGATCAGACAGCTCCCTGGCGGCGGCCCTTACCGCGGGAGCCGTGGCCCAGTTTATGCAGTGGGCCGTGGTGGAGCAGAACAACAGTGTGGTGGAGAGCCGTGAGATCAAGAATTACTTTATCAGGGGCGCCTCCCGGAGTTTTGACGTGACTTATCCGAACCGGGAGTGGGGGTACGGCAGACTGAACATGGCGGGAACTTTTGACGCGCTGATCGGGGTGTGAAGGTTCGTTTTTTGCAGGAAGGGGGGAGATGGTAAGATATCACTCATTTTAATAATCATAAAATGTGTGATTTTTGCATATGATGCCGATTGTTATTGTAATGCCAATCGCAATTAGTTATACTATGGAAGCGGTGATTTAGTCAGCGCTTCTTTAGGTAAAAAGGATATGGCAGGGTATGCCAATGGTGTACGGGACGGCGGGTAATAAAGATGACGATCGGCGAAAAAATAGCAAAACTCAGGAAAGAAAAGCATATCACACAGACAGAACTGGCGGATTATCTTTTCCTTGTACCTCAGACGATCTCCAAATGGGAGGTGGGAAACGGTACGCCGGAGATTTCCCTGTTACCTAAAATTGCCTCCTTTTTTGATGTGAGTATTGATGAATTATTCAGTATATCGTCTCTGGAGCGGGTTCGGGATATGGTAATGAAATACTCTGTCCTGAGGGATGACAATTGATAGGTATGGTGTCACAGGATACCTTTTTGTTCAACGATACCATTCAAAATAACATTACCTTATATCGGGAAGGATATACTGCGGCGGAAATTGAGAAAGCATTGGAGCAGGCAGGATTAAGGAAATTGATCGCTTCCCTTCCGGAGGGGATCAGGACCGTGGTCAGTGAAAACGGAAAGAACTTTTCCGGTGGGGAGAGACAGCGGTTCGCTCTTGCAAGAGTACTGCTGCAAGAGAAAAGAATCCTGCTTCTGGATGAATTTACGGCGCATCTGGACGAACGGACGGTCAGGGAGATAGAAGGGCGCCTGCTGGCGGAGGAGGAATGCATGGTGATCACGGTCACCCACCGTCTGCAGCCGGAGGTACTCGGACAATATGATCAGGTGTTGAAGCTGGATAGCTGATGCCCGCTGTATTTGATTGCTGCGAGCAATGAGCCAAGTCAGTGTAACTGGCTTTGATTGCCGCCGGCAAGGAAAAACAGCTGTTTTACGTATGATAAAATGAGACAAAAGTACTTGCAAGTAGGAATAAGTATGGTAAAATATTAACAAAGAGAGGGCAAAAGGATATAACAGGGTATAAAAGGGATTATAAATAGATACGGGAAAAGAATATTAAAAGGGGTAAATAAAAGAATACAAAGGGATACAGAAGGATCATAGGAATGTGCAATGGTCTGTGGAAGCTGGTTTATGGAAGCATGAACGGAAAATGTGTATGCACAAAAAATAAGACAGGAGGGTGTTGACTATGGAGAGAATACATATGACGGACCTTTTTGATATGGAGACTCTTCAGCGGATGCAGGACTCATTTTCTTTCGCATTAGGGATTTCGACAGGAATCTCCGATGTGAACGGAGTGGCGATGACAAAGCATGTGTCCAATTGTGAGTTTTGTGACAAATATACAAAAGGGTCGGAGGAAGGTTTAAAGAGGTGCCAGCAATGTGACAAGGAGGGCGCAGCGCTGGCGGCAGAAAACGGTGGGATGATGATATATACCTGCCATGCGGGCCTGAAAGATTACGCGGTACCGGTTATCGTGGAGGGACAGTACCTGGGATGCATTTTTGGAGGGCAGGTTTTGTATGAGCCCCTGCCGGAAGAGCAGGTCAGGGCATATGCGGAGGAACTGGGAATTTCACCGGATGAGTATGTGGAGGCGGCAAAGAAGATTCCAATTGTTTCCGAAGAAAAATTAAAAAATACGGCAGAATATCTGTACAACACGGTAGATCTTCTTTTCAAGATGGCATATGAGCGGTACAAGACCTTACAGATGAGCAGCGCCATAGAGAAGGAAGCCCATATGAAGTCAGATTTCCTGGCTAATATGAGCCATGAGATCAGGACACCCATGAATGCGGTGATCGGTATGGCGGAAATGGCGCTGAGAGAGGAACTGCCGTCTGCGGCCAGGGAGTATATCAAGCAGATCATGGCTTCCGGAAGAACGCTGCTTGCCATTATCAATGATATCCTTGACTTTTCGAAGATAGAATCCGGTAAAATGGACATCAACCTGACAGAGTATGAGCCTTTTTCCATTGTGAAGGATGTTGCGAATGTGATCATGACCAGGATCGGTGATAAGAACCTGGAGTTCATTGTGGATGTGGCGCCTGATATTCCCAGACAGTTGATGGGAGACAGTATCCGTATCCGTCAGATCATCATCAATCTGGCTAACAATGCGGTAAAATTTACCAAGGTGGGCTATGTCTACCTATCTGTAGGATATGAAAGGATATCGGATCGGGAGATCATGTTAAAGGTCATGGTCGAAGATTCCGGAATAGGGATCAAGCAGGAGGACATGGGGAGACTGTTCCGGTCTTTCCAGCAGCTGGACAGCAAAAGAAACCGCAATGTGGAGGGAACCGGTCTGGGACTTGCCATTTCAAAGCAGCTTGTCTCTCTGATGAATGGGCATATCAAGGTGGAGAGCGAGTATGAAAAGGGAAGCCGTTTCTCCTTTGAGATTCCCCAGTTTGTGATCGACGAACAGCCTTCGGTAAAAGTGGAGAAGGACACCTCCAGGTCGGTAGGGCTTTTCTGCACAAACAAATATATTCGAGCCAATATGAAAAAGATGCTGGAGCAGCTGCATGTGAAGTGTCTGATGGTGGAAGAGAGGGAGGATCTGAAACGCCTGGAGGAGAGAAACGCGGAGTTCTTCCTGATCGAGCTGGAGGACAACAGCTATACCTCCATCACGAATGATTTCATGACCGCCCATCCCAGCATGACAGGGGTCTGGATTACCCGCTACGGCGAAAAGATCAAACCGTTCCAGGAAAATGTGATAGCGGTTCCGAAACCTTTACATATTATGGATCTTGCCAAGATACTGGCGCACGAAGATCTGTATGGGGATGAGGAGGATGAGGAAGAGAACTTCGAGTTTATTGCACCGGAAGCGGAAATCCTTGTGGTGGATGACAATGTACCGAACCTGATGGTCGCGGAAGGAATACTGGCGCCGCTGCAGATGAAGATAGACAAGGCTTCCAGCGGGAAACAGGCGATTGAGATGATCGAAAAGAAGCATTATGATCTGATCTTCATGGATCACATGATGCCTGAACTGGATGGAATTGAGACCACCCGCATCATCCGCCGTTTCCATGAGGATTATGACAATGTTCCCATTATTGCCCTGACAGCAAATGTGATGGAGGAGACCAGGGCGATGTTCCTGGTGGAAGGAATGAACGACTTTGTGGCGAAGCCCATAGAACTGAATGTCATCGTATCCAAGATCAAACAGTGGCTGCCCGCGAAGAAGATCCAGAGGGTGGAGAGCGAAGGAGAAAAGGAGGAACAGAAGCAGGAGAGACTGAAACGTATTGCGGAGAAGATTGTCATTCCGAAGCTGGATGTGATATCGGCCATGAAACTGGCAGGAAGTGAGGCGCTGTTCTGGCAGATCCTGCGGGAATATGCCAAGAGCATTTCCAGAAAGACGCAGCTGATACAGAAGCATTTGAATGAAAAGAACTGGAAAAACTATACCATCGAAGCCCATGCGCTGAAAAGCTTTTCCAGACAGGTAGGTGCATTGGAACTGTCAGAACTGGCGGCAAAGATGGAACAGGCGGGCAATAAGAATGACATTGACTTTATTCTTGCACATCATGCGGAAATGCTGGAGAAATATATGGAGTATGAGCCGATCCTGCAGGAATACCTGGACTCGCCCATAAAGGCAGTGAAGTTAAAGGATCCCTATGACAGTGCAGTGGTGAAGAACCTGCTGGGTGGCATGGAGGAAGCCATTGAAAACCTGGATATGGATCTCATGGACGAGGTAGTGGCACAGCTGGATCAGGTGGAACTTCCCGAAGGGCAGACACAGTGCTTCCTGCTGTTGAAAGACGCTGTGGAGGGACTTGATGTGGAAACCTGTGAAAAAGTGGTGGCCGCCTGGAAAAAAGAACTGTAAAAATTTTTCGGACAGTGGAGGGAATCATATGAAGTATAAGGTATTGCTCACTGGAAATAACAAGACAATCATCAATGAGTTCTTTACGTATATGGATCTTAATTTTGAATGTATCAGTACCTCGGAGCGTTATGACGATATTGTGAGCCACATGAAATATGTGGATCCGGACGTATTTGTATATTGCCTTTACAAAGAACGGCCTGACGACCTGAAGCGCTTTGCCAATATAGAACGGCAGATTTCGGACCGCGATGTCCCGCTTGTGATCATAGGTGACTCCGAGGACTGTGACGAATTTGCAAAGATCGCGCCCCTGCTGGATCCTCTGGTGCTGCAGAAACCCATATCCACCCAGAATATTGCCACGGCCATTGTCAATATGCTGCAGGCGAGGAGGAAGCGCATCGATCCTAACGCAGCGAAGAATGAAGCGGCAGAAAATATGCTTCAGAACGCCAGGGAACTGCTTGACCAGGTGGAGACTGCAACGGAGGAAAAACGCAAAAAGCATATTCTGATCGTGGATGATGACAGCAGGGTGCTCAGGCTGCTGAAAAGTTACCTGGAGAGACGATATGAACTGGCAACGGCGATCAATGGAAAGGTGGCGTTAAAATTCCTGGAGACAAAGAGCACGGACCTGGTGCTGCTGGATTATGAAATGCCCACGGAGAACGGAGCGGCCGTACTGGAGAAGATTCGTGCCAATGAGAAGACGAAGGATTTGCCGGTGGTCTTTCTGACAGGCGTAACCGAGAAAAGTAAGATCAGGGAAGTGTTGGCGCTGAAACCCCAGGGCTATCTGTTAAAGCCTGTTGACATGGAGAAGCTTTCTTCTACCATCAAGGGCATTTTGGGATAAGACAAGGTATGATTAAATTCGACGGCTCATATATTGTAGGGAAAAAGAGAGATAGTTGGATGTGAGCTGCATGAAAACAATCTATGTAAAGCATTTATGGCGGGATACTTTAAAGAAGGTGTCCGTGGTAAGGAGGATCAACTGGGAAAAGACGATTTCCGCAGCGATGTTTCTGTGTGCCATGTTCTTTCTGGGCAGGGAGGTGGCGGCTACGCTGCAGGGAGCCAGGGAGGCGGAAGGAACGGCTGTCAGTTCCGAAGTGATACGGCAGGAGACAGAAAACTGGGGGCTGGGTTTTGGCAAAGCGGGAGAAAAGCCTGTGGGAAATGCGTCAATATCTGAAATGAAGCAGTACGACGCATATTACATGGCGGAAGGGGAGGATAAAGTACTTTATCTGACATTTGATTGTGGTTATGAGAACGGAAACACAGCGCCCATATTGGATGCCCTGAAAAAGCATAATGCACCGGCTACCTTTTTTGTAGTGGGACATTTCCTGGAAACTGCGCCGGAAATCGCACAGCGCATGGTGGATGAAGGCCATACGGTGGGAAACCATACATATCATCATCCCGACATGTCCAAAATATCGGACACAGCATCTTTTCAGAAGGAAATGGATGCTGTGGCAGCGCTATTCAATGAGACTACAGGGAGTGAGCTCGCCATGTATTACAGACCACCCCAGGGGAAATACAGTACAGCCAATCTGCAGATGGCAAAGGATCTGGGATATACCACTTTTTTCTGGAGCCTGGCCTATGTGGACTGGGATCAGAGCAACCAGCCCAGTCATGAGGAGGCCATCGATAAGCTGACCTCCAGGGTACATCCGGGCGCCATTGTGCTTCTGCACAGCACTTCCCAGACCAACGGCGAAATCATGGATGAGATCCTGACCAAATGGGAGGAGATGGGATATACCTTCAGACCGCTGTCGGATTTTGTGGGAGATACGGATTCCGGGGCAGGCATGGCTGCGCAGTAGGGCAGAGGACGGACAAACGATGGACAAATGATGGAGAGGTCTGGTAATGGGAGTAGCGAAGGGAATAAGGGACGATATAGAAAGACTGATAGAACAGTTTTACCTGGAGGGAAGGAATGTTCTGGAACTGCCGGAGCAGCTTGCAGTGGCGTTGGTGGTCGGAGTGGGCCGGAAACGGAAATGGGGACAGATTTCCGAATATGAGATCTTATATAGGGAAGAAGATTACTCCATGGAAGAGATATATGCCAGGGGTGGAAACTATGGTTTGTGGAAGGAATTTCTGGAGGAAGTGACGATTGTGAAATCCAGGCAGCTGCGCTGTGAACTGCTACGGCTGGCGGAAAGTCTGCTGGAGGAATGGCCGAAGCTGACTCCCGAGGATTTCAGCCCGCTGGGCGAGGTTATGGAGTATCTGCTGGATGCCATTTTCCGGAAGGGAAACAAGAACTTTTTATTCACCCCTGTAAATATTGCCCGTTTTATGGTCAGACTGGTACAGCCGGACGGCGGGACATTATGGGATCCGGCCTGCGGCAGCGGGACGTTTCTGGTGGAAGCTGTGCGCGGCCGGGAAGAGGGGGAGAATCCGTCGGCGCTTTTTGGAACGGATATCAATGAACAGATGAGGCGGATTGCCCGGATAAATGCCCTTTTCCACGGCATTAAAAATGCCAGGATCGTGACGGAGGATGCGCTGGAGGAGAAGAGACAGTTTGACGTGATTTTGGCAAATCCGCCGGTATCTGCCGGGCGGGGAAACGACAGGTTCTATGGGCATATTGTACCCACAGCAGCCCTGCATTTACAGTATCTGCAGATGATCCCGGAACATTTAGCGCCCGGAGGCAGGGCGGCGGTGCTGGTGAATGAAAACGTATTGTTCAGTAAAAAAAGCACGGAGACGAAAATTCGGAAGGCACTGGTGGAAAGGTATGGCCTTTGGGCGGTGATTTCCCTGCCCAAGGGCGTATTTGCGCCTTATACCAACGCCAAGTCGTCCATCATTCTTTTTGGCGGCGGAAGGCATCGTGAGGAAATACTGTTTTACGAACTGCATCATCTGGGCTATACGTTGGACAACAAGCATATGGAGAAGGAAGAAAATGATATTCCGAAGGCTGTGGCGGTGTGTTCGGAGAGCGCTGTTTATTATGAGAAATGGGACATGGCGTTACGGCAGGGGAGCACTTTCAATGCAGATGGCGTCAGAATACCGGAAGACTGGCAGGAAGAAGACTTCTGGTTCGCTGATCGCAGCACGGTGCGCGAAAACGGCTATGTGCTTCTGCCGGACAGGTACCGCCCCCAGAGACCGAAGGAGCAGGAAGTACAGGAGGATTACAGGGAACTGCTGGACAGGCTGTTTCATCTGGAGCGTGAGGCCGGGGAACAGTTGGAGGAACTGAAGGAAATTTTTCAGGGCGATTGGATATAGGCGGGATGCGGTATGGACGAAAGAATCATCTGGCAGTACAGGAAGCTGGAGGAATTTGCATCTGTGGTCAAGGGGCGGACTCCTCCCAGGGAAATGGCAGCTTACTACAATGAAAAGGGAATGCCCTGGGTGAAGATAGAAAATCTGAAACGCAGAGTGGTAACAACATCCCAGGAATATTTATCCCCGGCAGGGGTGGACTATGGAAAGACCGTGCCGGAGGGGGCGGTGCTTCTGTCTGTCAACAGGACGATCGGTAAGGCGGGGATCGCGGGGATGCCGCTGCAGACAAACGAACAGATTGCTGCAGTTGTGTTCCGGGAAGGCTGCGGGATTCTGCCGGAGTATCTCTATTATTATCTGCTGTTTGCGGAGAAGGAATTACAGGAACGGGCATATGTCACTGTGGGCAGCAGAATCGGCATGGAACAACTGCGGGAGCTGATCATCCCTGTACCGCCAGGAGAAAAGCAGATACGCTGGGTAGGAGTCCTGAAACAATTAGAGGATTACCTGTGGAAAAAGGAGGATATCCTGGAACTGATCTCAAAAGTACGGAAGGATCCGTTTCTGTCAGGAGAGAAAGTACAACAGCATTCGGCGGGTATGCCGGAACGCCTGAAGCGGCTGGAGGAACTCTCGCAGGAACTTGTGGAAACGGGAAACCGCTTTTTCAGGTCTGTGCTTTTCAAACTGTTCTACCAGGCTGACAGTGAAAAGGAACGGTGCTATTATGGCGGAGGGAAGCGTTACACGGAAGAGGATCCCTTTGGAGGGCTCAGTGAGGCTGTGGCAGGGCTGATCCGGAAGATGTCGGATTTTCAGCAGGCGCTTTATCTGCAGTTTATGAAGGAAAAGGAACCTGCGGCGATACATGATGTGCTGGGGAAGATGAAAAGGGGTAAGCCGGGGTTTGCGAATTACCATATTCAGGATGCGCTGGCCTCCGTTGAACTGTTTCGGCAGCTGGGACTGATGGCGGAACCGGTGCTGGAAAAGCTGTATTACGGCGGTCAGCAGAAAGAGGAAAATGAGGTCAGGGGGGAAGACGGCAAGCCGCTTTTCATTGAACTCTGGAAGCAGCAATTACCAGGGAGTGGGCAGACAAAATGAAGCTTTTACACATTGCGCTGAAAAACTATAAGCATTTGAAGCAGATTGACCTCACTGTTTCAGAAGGCAGAGGATTGCAGGAGTTCCCTGCCTTTTTCTGTATAGGATTAAACGGTTCCGGAAAATCGGCGTTTTTGGAGGCGTTGGCGCTCATTTTTTCCAGAATTTCACAGGATGAACTGCCTGGATTTTGGTTTGAGTTGGAATATGAAATTTTTGTGGATGACAGGAATGTGCGCGTGTCGGTAAAACCGGAGGCGGAGGGACGCTCAGGCAGACTGGCCGTCACGATCGATGGTGAGAGATATCATTCCTTCGTGGGGAGGGAGGATTACCTGCCCCGTAAGGTGGTGGTCTGTGTGCCGGGCTTTAACAGTCAGATGAAACAGTTTCTGGGGGAGACTGCCAGAAAATCCATTATCAGCGATATCTATGATGCACAGCGGGAGAACCCGGAGAAGATACAGAACTGTCTGCAGCATATGAACCAGCTGAACAGGAATCCCAGAATGCTTTACCTGGACGAGGAGATGGCTCCTTATGTGCTTTTTGCACTCTGTGCCTGTAATTCCCAGCGGGAGGACGATTACGATGGGCTGAGGGAGAATCTGCTTCACAGGGCAGGTGAAAATTTAAATCCTACGGCGCTTTCACTGGCAGAAGGAAAAAGAATCGAAGGGGCATTGTTAAGGCAGCTCTTTGAAGAACTGTCAGACTGGGTGGCTGAGGGGGAGGAATACCGGACGGCAGCTTTTGACCTGAAGCAGGGCGGCGGTGTGTGTCATCCGAAAATCAAGTGGGCATATGAAAATCCCCTACAGTTGTTGACACTGCTTTTACAGGCCAGGGAGAGCGGCGAACTGGGAGAGTGCCATTTCTTCTTCAAAAGGGGTGAGGGATCGGAGATTCTCAATGAAAAAGCGCTGAGCGACGGGGAACTGCTCTGGATGGCCAGAATGGGAATGGTCCTGGCGGCATCCCAGGGGGAGACAGATAATTGTCTGTTTCTGTTTGACGAACCGGACGTGCATTGGAATGAGGCCTGGAACGTGGAGTTCGTGCGCACGCTGGAACGTATGACATGGCGGGAGATGCGCAGGAATCACTGTTTTTGGATAGCGACCCACTCCAGCCTGCTGCTGACGGATGCCCTGCCCGATCAGGTTTTCCTGTTTGAGAGAGAGGCGGAGGATGTCAGGGCGAGAAGAGTGCCGATTTCCCTGTTTGCAGGAAGCCGGCAGGAGATTTCCAGAAATGTCTTTCGAAACGATGCCCAGATCGGCGAATTTGCGGACAGGCGTGTGAAGGAAATGATGCAGGAGGAAGACCCTGAGAGCCTGGAAAAATATATTGAGCAGGTTGGCGCGGGAATCTGGCGGTTTAAGCTGCTGGAAAAATATTACAAAAGCACAGAGGAACAGGGACATGTATAAACGGCAGCACATGGGAAAAGATGCGGCGCGGATGCAGAGAATCAATGATTTCGTGCTGGAAATTTTTCATTATTTCGCTACACATAAATATTTCCGGAAGGATGTTTTTTTCAACGCTCTGGGGAAAGACGGACAGTGGTTTGCCGAATGCTTTACAAAAAGGAAAAAACTGCGGAATCTGCTGGGAGAACTGAAAAAAATACCCTTTTCGGAGAGAGGGGAACTGTATGATGCCATGAAGGGAGATGCATTGTTCCAGCAGTATGAGGGGGATGATACCTTTGTGTTTCAGGAGAGCAGGCTGGATCCGAAACTTCTGCGGACAGCGGCGCTGCTGACCTCCTATTTGTACGATGAAGTATTTGTGGCATCAGGTTTTCAGGAAGACGGTGTGCTTTTTCAGTATAAGGAATTAAAGGAGCAGCTGTGTGATGCGAATAGCCGCTTCCTTTGTCCGGTATGTCTGAACAACTATGGCACCTTGATGGCATTGGGACAGATCGATCACTTTTTTCCTAAAATGAAGTATCCGGCTTTGACATTTCGACCGGAAAATCTGACACTGATCTGTGTGCTGTGCAATGAAGGTATCGGAAAAGGGACGGAAAATCCCATGGACGGAACTGATCTGACGGAACTTTATCTACCCTATGTGCGCGGCGCGGAAGGGGAGATGGATATTGTGGTTCAGGCGGATGGGGAATCCGGACATACGGTGAAGCTGCTGCCGGGTAATTCCGATCCGAAGACGGAAAGGCGGATTCACAATGATGACAGAATCTTCCGCCTTACGTCACGATGGAACGGACAGGTGGATTGTTCCATTGAGAGAAGTATGGATTATGCAAGAGAGATGAACACTGCTGCTGAGGTGGAGTCTTTTCTGGAAGAAGAGTCTTTGGCGAAAAGAAAGGATGCCGGCAGATTTCCGGACAAGCTGGTGGAGGCGGCATGCCTTGAATATCTGTCGGGTGCAGGAAAAAAAGTATTTCTCCAGGCATGGGAGATGGACAGGCGTGACAGGGGAAAAATGCTTTGACTAATGCAGGAGACTCCCTTATAATGAAACATATGGATATGGATATGGATATGGATATGGATATGGATATGGATATGGATATGGATATGGGTATGGGTATGGGTATGGGTATGGGTATGGATATGGATATGGATATGGATGTGGATATGGGTATGGATGTGGGTATGGATGTGGATAAGGACATGGATGTGGGTACGGATATGGATACGGACATGAATATGGATATGGAGGATAAGTATGAACAAGGAACTGGTAATTGTTATTGATTTTGGCGGTCAGTATAACCAGCTGGTTGCAAGGCGCGTCAGAGAGTGTAATGTATACTGCGAAATATATTCCTATAAGACGGATCTGGATAAAATCAAGGCAATGAATCCTAGGGGGATTATTCTGACTGGCGGTCCTGACAGCTGCTATGCGGAGGGGGCAGCAACCTGTTCTGCCGAGTTGTTTTCGATGGGCATTCCCGTGCTGGGGCTCTGTTATGGCGCACAGATGATGATGTTTGTGCTGGGCGGAAAAGTGGAAAAGGCGCCGGTCCGTGAGTATGGAAAAACAGAAGTTATGGTAGATACAGGTTCTCCCTTATTTTATAATGTGTCGCCTGCAACTATCTGTTGGATGAGCCATAATGATTATATTTCCGAGACGGCTCCCGGATTCGAGATCATTGCGCATACTGCTGATTGTCCTGTGGCGGCAGTGCAGGATCAGGAGCGGGAACTGTATGCGATCCAGTTCCACCCCGAGGTACTGCATACTTCGGAGGGAAGCCGGATGCTCCATAATTTTGTGCGCGGTATCTGCGGTTGTTCCGGCAACTGGCGTATGGACTCTTTTGTGAAGGAATCTGTGGATGCGATTCGCAGGAAAGTAGGAAACGGTAAGGTACTGTGTGCGCTGTCCGGGGGTGTGGATTCCTCTGTGGCGGCAGTGCTTTTGTCCAGGGCTGTAGGAAGTCAGCTGACCTGTGTGTTTGTGGATCACGGTCTGCTGCGCAAGAATGAGGGAGACGAAGTAGAGGCGGTTTTCGGGCCTGATGGCAACTATGATCTGAATTTTATCCGTGTCAATGCGCAGAAGCGGTTCTATGAAAAATTGCAGGGCGTGGAAGAGCCCGAGAGAAAACGAAAAATTATTGGAGAAGAATTCATCCGTGTGTTCGAGGAAGAGGCAAAGAAAATCGGTTCGGTTGATTTCCTGGTACAGGGTACAATCTATCCTGATGTAGTGGAGAGCGGCCTGGGCGGCGAGTCCGCTGTGATTAAATCTCATCACAATGTAGGCGGTCTGCCTGAATGCGTGGACTTTAAAGAGATTATCGAACCGCTGCGCAGCCTGTTTAAAGACGAGGTTCGCAAGGTGGGACTGGAACTGGGCATTCCGGAATATCTCGTATACAGACAGCCTTTCCCCGGCCCCGGCCTGGGAATCCGCATTATCGGAGAGGTCACTGCGGAAAAGGTGAAGATCGTGCAGGACGCGGACGCGATTTACCGGGAGGAGATTGCCAATGCAGGATTGGACAGGAGCATCAATCAATACTTTGCGGCGTTGACCAATATGCGGTCAGTGGGGGTTATGGGAGATGAGAGAACTTATGATTACGCGATTGCACTGAGGGCTGTGAGTACCGTTGACTTTATGACAGCGGAGAGCGCCCAGATTCCCTACGAGGTGCTTCAAAAGGTGACCAGCAGGATTATCAATGAAGTGGGGCATGTGAACAGGGTACTTTATGACGTGACCAGTAAACCGCCTGGGACGATTGAGTTCGAATAGTCGGAGCTAAGCCGCAAAGCCCGTAAACACTAGGGTTTGGCGG
>CANDMD010000023.1 GCA_947385725.1 uncultured Lachnospiraceae bacterium
AGATCCTGAACTGTGACTGGAGTTCAGACGTGTGCTCTTCCGATCTCCGTTACTGATGTATTTGCAGATTTAAGGCGGGAGTTACGATAATGGATAAAATTTATACTGTGAAAATCACCTTTCAGGCAGAAGAGCAGATCCAAGAAGCTATATATTATATAGCCCATGAATTAAAGGCTCATGATGCTGCCCTTCATTTACTGGATACATTGGAAAATTCCATTGCATCCCTTTCACATTATCCGCAACGTATGCATTAATTGATGAAGAACCCTGGCCATTGCCGACGGCGTTAGAGGAAATAATGCGGGAGCGGTGCTGTTTTATATTGCAAAGGAGGTCTTTTCAGTGGTATAATAATCGCGAAAAAACGGGGAAATTAAGGATGGGATACATATGGGAAAGAGAATATGCGGACTGCTTCTGGGGCTTCTGTGCTCCGCAGCGCTTACCGGGTGCGGACAGACAGAGAAAACGGCCCCGGAGATTACCGAAACACCCAGAGTTGAGCTGGTAGTTTGGGGAGCCGAAGAGGACAAGGAGCTGATGAACCTGATCATCCGGAACTTTGAGACACACTATCAGGGACAGGCAGATTTCCGGATTTCATTTGAGGCACAGGGGGAAGCACAGTGCAAGGATGCTTTGCTCGGCGGATTGGAAGAGGGGGCGGATGTATTTACCTTTGCGGACGACCAGTTAAATGCCCTGGCGGCGGCCGGTGCACTGGATCCCATCGAGAATGCGGATGAGATCAGGGACAGAAACCTGAAAAGCACAGTGGAGGCAGCCACGGTAAATGATCAGCTCTACGCATATCCGCTGACTGCGGACAATGGATATTTTTTATATTATAACAGGAAATATATCACGGATGAACAGGCGGAGACGCTGGACGGCATACTGGACGCTGCGGCGGCAAGGGGCAAAACATTTGCCATGGACTGGTCCTCCGCATGGTATGTGTATTCTTTCTTTGGGAACACCGGGCTGCAGGTGGGACTGAATGATGACGGGATCACGAATTACTGTACATGGAATCAGAAAGAGGGTGACATCCGGGGGATCGACGTAGCCGGGGCAATGCTACGGATCGCGGAGAGTCCGGGTTTTATCAGCTGTACGGATGAAGAATTTCTGCAAGGAGTAAAGGACGGCTCTGTGGTGGCAGGCGTCAGCGGTGTATGGAATTCCGTTGCAATACAGGAGGCTTGGGGCGAGAATGCAGGCGCTGCCAAACTGCCCACTTACAGCTGCCGTGACGGCCAGGTGCAGATGGCTTCTTTTTCCGGCTGTAAACTGATCGGCGTAAATGCCTATTCGGAATATCCGGAGTGGGCAGCCAGGCTTGCCGAATGGATCACAAATGAAGAGAATCAGCGCCTCCGTTTTGAAATGCGGGGACAGGGTCCGTCCAATACGGCGGTGGCGGATTCCGCAGCGATCCGGCAGTCGCCGGCCATCGCAGCCCTTCTGGAACAGTCCGAGTTCTCCCAGCTTCAGCGGATAGGCGGCAAGTTCTGGGATCCTGTTACAGAATTTGCAGGGAACATGGCGGCAGGGAATCCTTCCGGCCAGGACATACAAAAGCAGCTGGATAAGATGGCAGAAGGCATTTCTGCCAGATAGAGATATGTGGAAAGGATTTAGTATTGAAAGATGAAAAGAAGATTCACCATACAACAGCGTCTGATACTTCCCATCATCCTTCTGGGAATTGTGGCATTGATATCAAATGCCCTGTCGGTATTCGGGATCAACAATGTAAATTCCAACGCCTCTAATATCGTGGATAATTATATGGTAGGTTCGGAAACGCTGCAGAATATCCGTTATACCACTACAAACATTCACAAAATGGCGCATTCCCATATTGTTGCAACGGATTATAATACCATGATTACCGTTGTGGCACAGATCAAAGCGGAAGAAAAGATACTGGAAAGTTATTTGAAAGAATATGAAAACTACGTCACGGAGGAGGAAGAGGAGACCTATGCGCAGCTTTTGGAAAACTATGCTTCCTTCAGGCATGCGCTGGTCTATCTTGTGTGTGCCAGTGCGGACAGCAAGACCCAGGATGCCTATGCTTATGCCAATGGTGATGTTGCCAGTTTCGGCTCTGCCATGGAAGACAATATTGATGAGCTGTACAGGGGTGTAAGCCAGAGGACGGCCAATGCGAGACAGAAGCTTTTACTGGTCTATATCGTATCATTGATTATTGCGGCGGCATCTGCCGCAACATGCCTGATCCTGGTGCTTGCAGCTATCCGGATCATCAAAAAATACGTGATAATACCGATTAAGGGAGCGGTGGACACGCTTCAGGATAGTTCAAAGAAACTGGACGATGTCACAGGAGAGGTGCTGAAGCACACACGCACATCGGGGAAAAGCGCCGGAAAGCTTTCCTCCCTTGCGGCTGCCCTCTCCACGGCAATCCGAAATGTGGCTAAGAATGCGTCGGATATTAACGGCAGCGTTGCAGGCATCAAAGAGGAAGTGCGTGATATGGCAGAAGAATGCAGCGCCATTACGGAGTATTCCTCTGCCATGAAAATCCGGGCAGCTGAAATGGAGTCATCGGCACTGACGAACACGGAAGTGATCCAAAAAAAGGCCGCCGATATCCTGAAGGTATTGGAGGAGGCGATTGAAAACAGTAAGAGTGTGGACCAGGTAACCCGGCTGACAAAAGACATTGTCACAATCTCATCAACCACCGACCTCATCGCTCTTAACGCTTCCATAGAAGCTACCCGTGCCGGTGAAGCCGGAGAGGGGTTTGCTGTCGTTGCGGCGGAAATCAAATCCCTGGCAGGCTCCTGTAGTGAGACAGCCGGCCGTATCCAGGAGGTAAATCAGATCGTTACCAACGCAGTATATAATCTGTCAAAGAATTCCCAGGAGCTGGCAGACTATCTGAGCGAGACGATTCTGACGGAATTCCAGGAATTTGTCCGTTCCGGGAGACAATACAAGGAAGATGCCGATTATGTACAGGAAATGATTGATGCATTCAACAGCCGGACCGACCGCCTTAGAAGCGTCATGACAGAGATAGCATCATCTATCGAAAGCATTACAAAGGAGATTGACGGCGGGGCCGCCGGTATCACCGGAGTTGCAGGCAGCTCCAGAAGCCTGGTAGAGGATATGACAGATATTACGGGACGTATGGACACAAACCGGGAGATTGTGGAGGAACTGAAAAAACAGATGGAGATATTCTCGAATTTTTAAAGAGGAATTATATGGAAAGAGGCAAATACAGGACGGGGTAGAAGACGAGGGTACGGTCACTGCCAAGGATCCCGCGCAGATTTATGCCAACGGTACGCAGTTCACCATGGGATACGGCCTGAATTATAAAACGGTGAAGGGCGTTCAGGAGGGGCAGCGGTTCTGCTATGCGTCGGGGGATGCGAGAGGCAACAGGGAGTCTTTCTACAGCTATAAGCCGATTCCCCAGTATACCGTTCCGGAGCCGGATGACCCGTCGCAGCCCAAGATTACAGGCGTAACGGTCATCAGGACATCAGACGGTGCAAAGCTTAAGGTGGTGTTTCACCAGACGATAGAAGGGATATATGACAATAGCGGGACTCAGATCAGCGGGGGCGGAGGGCAGCTTGGATTTTACGCAGATTATGGCTCTGAGGGAGCACATCTGGCAGAAATCATTTTTCAAACGCACTTATGCTGAATTGCTATCATTTGCTATGGAAAAACGGGGAAATGATTGACAAACTTTCTGTTATACTTTATAGTTATTTCATTGCGTTTGCATCTGAAAAAGGCTGTGTTTTCGCGTAAATTGTCTTTGCCGGTAAAGGAGGCGGGTTTCGCTATCCTGACGGTATTTTCGCGGGTGCGGCCATAAAAGCGGCTCGGTTTCTTTGCCAATGCTTTCAAGCGGGTTACGAAAAGCGCGAAATAATATACCGCCCTTTGCGGGAGGCAATCGGATTAAAACCGGGTCGGGTTATGTGTGAATAATACAGACACGCAGCTCATTTTCGCGAATGGGCAGAGCCAAGTGTGCCGGATTCGGCTGCCATGCCTGTACAAACAGCCGCAGCCGGGCGCGTATGGCGGACAACGAGAACTCGGTTCTGCGTATTTGCGCCTGACACGCTACCGCAAAGGAGATGCATCAATTGAAAAATACTATTATTTCCTTAAAAGATATCACCGTTTCTTATGATGGGGAACAGGTTCTGGGAGGCTTTAACCTGGAGATACATGACGGGGAATTTGTAACCCTGTTAGGTCCCTCCGGCTGCGGCAAGACCACTGCCCTGCGTACCATTGCCGGTTTCATCAAACCGGATGCGGGGGATGTCTTTTTTTATGACAAAAATATTACAAGCCTGCCCCCGCATAAGAGGGAGGTCAACACTATTTTTCAGAAGTATGCCCTGTTTCCGCATCTGAATGTCTACAATAATATTGCTTTCGGTATGCGGCTGAAGGGATGCAGCGAGAAGAAAATTAAAGAAACCGTGCACAGGATGCTGGCCATGGTAGATATGACCGGCTATGCCCACCGGGGCATCGGCCAGCTTTCCGGCGGGCAGCAGCAGCGGGTGGCCATAGCCCGGGCGCTGGCCAATGAGCCAAAGGTGCTGTTGTTGGACGAGCCCTTGGGCGCTTTGGATCTGAAACTGCGCAAGGATATGCAGGCGGAGCTGAAAAAAATACAGCAGCAGACAGGGATTACCTTTGTGTTTGTCACCCATGATCAGGAAGAAGCGCTGTCCATGTCCGATACCGTGGTGGTAATGGACAAGGGTATGATACAGCAGATCGGCACCCCCACGGATATTTACAATGAGCCGGAGAATGCTTTTGTGGCGGATTTCATCGGGGAGTCCAATATACTGGACGGCGTAATGCTGGAGGACTACTCCGTGAAGTTTGCCGGACATATTTTCCACTGTCTGGACGGAGGCTTCGGAAGCAACACTCCCGTTGACGTGGTGATACGCCCGGAGGATATCAAGGTAGTGGAGCCGGAGTCCTCTTTGATTACCGGAGAGGTTACGGCTGTGACTTTTAAAGGAGTGCACTATGAGATTATTGTGGATGTGGCGGGTTTTAAGTGGATGATACAGTCTACGGAATGCCGTGAGACGGGCGACCGCATAGGGCTGTCCCTTACTCCCAATGACATCCATGTCATGGCAAAGTCGGAATATTCCGGTATGTTTGGCGATTATAGTACCTTCAGCGATGAAATGGGAGAAGACAAGAATGCTTCCAGTGAGGCACTGGCGGAAGAGGAGGGAAGTGCCGATGAAATCTGATTCAAAACTTCTCTCCGCCCCCTACACGGTCTGGATGACGGTGTTTATCGTGCTGCCCATGCTGCTGGTAGGTTATTTTGCCTTTACGGATCAATCAGGCAGCTTTACGTTGGAGAATATTTTGAGCGTGGGGCAATACTCCAACGTGTTCCTGCGTTCCATCTGGCTGGGGGCGGTGGCTACCGTGATATCTCTGGGGCTGGGCTATCCTTTGGCATATATCATCGCCAAAATGAATGCCAGACGGCAGAATGTCATGGTGATGCTGGTGATGCTGCCTATGTGGATGAATTTTCTGCTGCGCACCTATGCGTGGATGACCCTGCTGGAAGATAACGGCCTGATTAATTCGGCTTTGGCTGCGCTGGGTCTGCCCCGGATACATATGATCAACACTGCGGGGGCGGTGGTGCTGGGTATGGTTTATAATTATATTCCGTATATGGTTCTGCCCCTGTATTCGGTGCTGACCAAGATTGACAAGAGCGTGATAGAGGCGGCTCAGGATCTGGGAGCCAACAGCAGGGAAGTCTTCTTGAAGGTGGTGGTGCCCATGAGCATGCCCGGAGTGATTTCCGGTGTGACCATGGTATTTGTCCCGGCAGTCAGCACGTTTATTATTTCCAAAATGCTGGGGGGAGGCGGAAACCTTCTCATCGGAGACCTGATTGATATGCAGTTCCTGGGCAGCGCTTACAATCCCAACCTGGGTTCCGCCGTGTCCCTGGTACTGATGGTGATCATCCTGATCTGTATGGGGATCATGAACCAGTTCGACGACGGCGAAGGGGCAGAGGGAGGAGGTATGCTGTTATGAAAAAGGCGGGTGCGCGGATTTACACCTTTCTCATTTTCCTGTTTCTGTATGCTCCCATCCTGGTGCTGATCGTGTTCTCCTTCAACGACTCGGAGACCGCAAGCCGCACGGTATGGGGCGGGTTTTCCCTGCGCTGGTACCGGAAGCTTTTTGAGGACCGGCTGATCCTGGAAGCGTTGTGCAATACGCTGCTGATCGCGGCGGTATCCGCGGCGGCATCCACCGTGCTGGGCACCATGGCGGCCATCGGCATCAATTCCATGAAGCGCCTGCCCAGGCGTATCATGATGAACATTACCAACTTTCCCATGGTGAACCCGGAGATCGTCACCGGTGTGTCACTGATGCTGTTATTTGTGTCCGCGGTGCGGCTGTTCGGGGGGAGGAGCCTGGGCATGGGGTCGTTGTTTGCGGCCCACATCACCTTCTGCCTTCCCTATGTGATCCTGTCCGTGCTGCCTAAGCTGCGCCAGATGGATCCCAACCTTTATGAGGCGGCCCAGGACCTGGGATGCCCTCCGGTGAAGGCATTCTTCAAGGTGGTGCTGCCGGAGATCATGCCCGGGATCGTGACAGGGCTGATCATGGCATTTACGCTCTCTATTGATGACTTTGTGATAAGTTACTTTACCAGCGGAACCACCCAGACACTGCCTATTTACATCTACTCCATGACCCGGAAACGCATCAGCCCGGAGATCAATGCGCTGTCTACGGTGATGTTTGCTGTGGTAATGGTTCTGCTGATCATTGTCAATGCACGGAATGCCAGGGACCGGAAGGGGGAGAAAGCTTCGGTGTACCATGAGGACATGTAAAATATCTTTATCTGATTTCACATGAAGCAGCGAAATGGTTTTGCTCAGAGACAAAAAGGCTGAATCACAATTATATGTATGTGGGAAAGGCATGGATACACAAATGAAAAAAGGGCGTTTGATACAATTTAATAGATGCATGGCCTTCTGTCTGGCTCTCTGTCTGTCCCTGGTTCCGTTTGAATCGGTTCTGGCCGGAGAGAATGAAAGCTCTGACGGAACCGGCCAGACCGGAGGAGATCCGGCGCCGGGCAGGGGAGTCACCATAAATGTTTACAACTGGGGTGAGTACATCGCCAACGGCACAGACGGTTCGCCGGATTTGAATGAAGAATTTACCCGGCGTACGGGGATTCAGGTGAACTATACTACCTTTGACAGCAATGAAGCGTTGTATTCCAAGCTGGCCGGGGGCGGCGCGGACTATGACGTGATCATTCCCTCGGACTACATGGTGTCGAAGCTTATTGACGAAAATATGCTGGCTGAGCTGGATTATTCCAATATTCCAAATTTCCAATACATTGACAAGCGATTCCGGGATCCTGATTATGATCCGGGGAGCTGTTATTCGGTACCCTATACCTGGGGTGTGGTGGGATTATTTTACAATACGGACTATATAGAGGAGGAGATCACAAGCTGGTCGGCCCTGTGGGATGGACGTTACGCGGGGAAAATATTGATGTTTGACAATCCCAGGGATTCCTTTGCCATTGCCCAGTTACTGCTGGGGCAGTCGCTGAACACGACGGATGAGAGCGACTGGGCGGAAGCCGCCGCGCTTTTGAAACAGCAGAAACCCCTGGTGCAGGCCTATGTGATGGACAGGATCTTTGACAAAATGGAGAGCAGCGAGGCATGGATTGCACCCTATTATTCCGGTGACGCGGCAATTCTGGTCGAGAACAGTGACAGCATCCGGTTCGTTGTGCCCGAGGAGGGGACCAATTATTTTGTGGATGCCATGTGCATTCCTGCCACCTCCAGCCATAAGGCAGAAGCGGAGGCATACATCAATTTCCTGTGCGACCCTGAGATTGCAGGGGCAAATATGAATTATGTTGGGTATTCCACGCCGGAGAGCGCGGCAAAGGAATACATGGACCAGGAAATGGTGGAAAATCCCGTCTACTATCCGGATGAGGAGATACTGGAGCGCACGGAAGTATTTGTGAATCTGCCGGAAAGCACCAGCAAACTGGTAGATCACCTGTGGGCGGAAGTGAAGATGGGAGGCCCCGGGGAATCCATGGTGTTGGCAGCCATCATATTGGGATTCCTGGGAGTGTATATCGCCATTCTGGTCTACAAGAGACAGAAACGTAAAAGGGAGCTGACCTGATTCCTCCAGGCCAGTTCCCTGTATTCGGCATTCCTATTCAGTGCCTTCATTCGGTATTCCTATTCAGTATCTATATTCGGCATTTTTGTTCAGTGCCTTCATTCGGTATTCTTCAGTACCTGTATTCAGCATTTTTCTTCAGCGCCTTCATTCAGCATCTTCTCAAACACTTCCTCGGTCACGGGTCTACAGTAGCGGTAGCCCTGTGCCACGTAAGCGCCGATCTCCATCATAAGTTCCGTGTCATTCTCTGTTTCCACGCCTTCGCATACTACCTGGGCATTCAGGTCCGTGGCCAGATTGACGATGTTTTTCATGATGCTCACCTGTCTGGTACGATTCTCATTGTTGAGGAGGAAAGAACGATCCAGCTTGATGACGGAGGCCGGGATCTGCTCAAAGACGCCCAGGGAAGAGTAGCCGCAACCGAAGTCGTCTATGGAGAGGCGAACTCCCTTTTCCCGCAGGATCTCCACGATCTCCATGACTTTTTGCTGCTGGACTTCCTCCACCACAAGGGTTTCCGTGATCTCCACCTCGATCAGTTCCTTCGGCACCTGATATTTGTCTGTCACGGCTTCGAATCTGTCCGGAAAACTATCCTCAGTGAAATGGATCCGGGAAAAATTACAGGAAACCGGCACCACGTTCAGGCCGGCGTCTATCCTTCTGCGCAGCATTCTGCACACGCTTTCCATCACAAAGAAATCAATTTCCCGTATCCTGCCGGTGCGCTCATAATAGGGCACAAAGAAACCCGGAGCGCGGATCGCGCCTCCTGCTGTGGGATCCTTGAACCGTACCAGGGCTTCCGCCCCCACGATCTTCTCGTTGCGGATATCCACCTTTGCCTGATAGAAAGCGACGAAATCTTTGCTGATATCCACGGATTCCAGCAGCTTCTCCCGCTCGTGATCCTCCTTTAACTTTGCGCGCAGTGTGTCGTCATAAATTTGTACAGCGTTCTGGTAGCTGTTTTTCAGCGAATCCACCAGCTGTATACTTTCGGACAGGGCGCGCCTCAGGTCGCCGTCCCCGTTCTCCAGACAGCCCACTCCTATGGCCAGGGACATATGAATCCCTGTTTCCCCGTGAATCCGTCCGGAGATCCTGTCGGCTATGCCTGCAAGCCTCTCCTTCAGCGCGTCCACACCCTCATATCTCACAAAGAGCACAAAATGGCTTCCATAGCTTCGGGCATAAAGCTCCCGCCCGCTGTTCACCTCTCCGGAGAGTGTTTCTATGACCAGTTCCAGTATCCGCTGGCCCGCATTCCAGCCATACAGCGCATTGTAACTCTTAAACTGGCCGATATCCGTATATGCCACGGCGTAATTGCTGCTTCTGTCCGCCGCCAGTATTTTCGCCGCCCGGTATCTCAGATAATTGAGGTTCCAGACGTTAAATTCCGTATCCTTGTACATCAGCTTCTGGACACGTATGCTGTTGCGCAGAAGGAAGAACAGCACCAGGATAACAGCCGCGGCGCAGCAGGACAGAACCAGAATGATCACAATACTGTGATCGCTTATGAAATTCGCCAGGCTCATCTTGGAGTAGAAATTGTCCTGAAGCATATAGTCGTTGACCATCTTGTCGCTGACTTCCAGAAGCTCCTTGTTTAAAATGCCCAACAGAGGCGAATTTTCATCCTCCACTACCACCATATAGATATTATGGACATCGCTCAGGACGCTGTGGATTTCCATCTGGTTAAACCTGAGCTGTGAACCCAGCAGATACTCCGCCAGGTATCCGTCGCACATTGCAGCGTTTGCCCTGCCGTCTTTCACGGCATACAGGCTTTCAAGCTGTGTGGGAAAGGTGAGCAGTCCTGTGTTCTCACCTGTAAAGTTCTGCACCGACTCCCCCGATGCATTGTTTTCCTCCACCGCCAGGGTGGTGATGGCATCGGTTTTGTCGTTTCTTCTCATAATGATGACCTGGGGTACCTGGGCATATACTTTGGTGACGGCCAGCCCCTCTGCCTTCATGTTCTGGGAGGTCTCCCCGCAGTAACTCAAAATATCAATGCGTCCATCCTTCAGGGCGTCCTTCGCGTCCTCCATGTTGTCCAGTTTCACATAGTCAAAGTGAATGCCCGTGCTCACAGAGACTTCTTCCAGAATCTGTCTGGCCAGGCCAAGGTATTCCCCCTCATTTTCGTAGGAAAAGGGATAGCAGTCGGGGAAATATCCCACGATCAGCGTTTCTTTCGCTGCGATATATTGTTTCTCCTCGCTGGTCAGCAGAATGGTCTGGTCCAGCCTGCTGTCGTAGTACTTTACCATCAGCTCGTTTTCCAGCTCCGGACGGTTCATCTTCACGTCTGCGATCCCCTGGTTGAGCTCCCGCATCAGATCGTCATTCCCCTGCCAGGATATGTAATAGAACGGCATGGGTGCAAATCTGCCGACTACCCGCTGGCCTTCCCTGACCTCTGTCAGGGAGTGCACCAGGGCGTCTATCTCGCCCGCGTCCAGCGCCGCCTGCAGGGCAGCCGTGTCCTGATACTCCCGCACCTTGGGGCTGAAAATGCCATGGTCCGCCATGTATTCATAAAACTCGTCCTTCCGGATATAACTGCCCACTACTCCAAAGGTGGCTTCCCACATGGCGCTGAAATCTTCGTAGGCGATGGTGCTGTCGCTGTTTACGGCGACAGCACCGAAAGTGTAACCGCTGGCCAGATCCGCGTATTGATACAGATCCGCCCGTTCCTTGGAATACTGTGCCGAGCCCACAAGGTCGATCTCCTGTCTCAGCAGCATATCCAGAGCGTCACCCCAGTTGGCACACTCCACATATTCGATATTCCAGCTGACATAATCGCATAGAGCCTCCAGGTACTCCACATCCATACCTGAGCGGCTGCCGTCCGGGCGTATTTCATTGTAGCCGTCCATAGGGAAAAAGCCCACCCGGACCGTGCGCCTTTCCGCACCGTGCACCGTTCCCGTATTTCCTGCCGGCAATGCCGCAAGAAGCGCGATCAGGGATAATAACGCCGCCGTAAACCGCAGCGTCGGAACCCTTTTTGACCTGCCTGTCTGACCCTTCTTCTTATTCTTCATTTTAATCCCAATTTCTGCGCTGCTCTTTGTGTATAAGCGACTTTGTGGCAAGCAGCGCGCTGACGCAAATCGCTAGATCTCCCTATATTGTCATTATAAGTTAATTCAATATCAAAATGCAAGGATTTGTTGGTAACAGTTCAGCCGGCCGAAGTAAGCAGCTGAAAATCGTGCTGGGACGAATTTTCGGATGCTTACTTCGGCTGAGGGAGCGCCATGTCATGAGCAAAAAAAGCCGCGAAGCAGCGAAGAGCGCTGCAAGCACGATTTTGCGAATGGCGCGGGCTGAACTGTTACATTTGTCGAAAGCAATCATGGAATATATTTTGTTGACAATTCGTTTAGAATACGTTACCTTAAAAGTACTGATACATGAAAATCTGTTTCCTGCGGGCGCGCTTCCCGGGGAGGGTCGCCGGCTGAAGCGGGCAGGGAGAAGCTTTATGAAGACAACCGTGAAAAGAACTGTGCTTACGCTTTTGTTTGTGACGTTAAGCATTACCACTGCTTTTTTGATTTATCTGCATTTTCTGGCTCCGGGGGACAAAGACCTGACCGGGGAGTGGACCGCGGAACTGGTCATGACAGACCGGGCTGCCGTCACGGCGCTCGGCTGGCTGCAGGAGATGGAGGCTGTCTCGATTTCCCTGGAGGACATGGAGTCCTATATGCAGGATCTGACCATTCAGGTCGACCTTACCCTGGAGCAGACCGGACAGTCCGGAGGAACATTCCGCTGCCACATTCCGCCGGAGAGTTACGAGGCATGCAGCCAGGCTGCTTATGAGGCGTTTGCCGCCGCTTTTCGGGAGCTTCTGGCCCAGAGGCTGCGCATGGCAGGCTATGGGGACGGCACGGATGCAGATGCCGTGGAAGCGCTCGTGGAGGAAACCTTCGGAATGTCCACCGTGTCTTATCTGCGCGCCTGCGCCCCTGGGCTGCTGCCCGACCTGGAAGAACTACAGGCGCAGTATGACGGCAGCGGTACTTATGGGACTGCGGAAGGTATTCTCACCAGACAGTTTGACGACGGGAGACCTGTGACGGCGATAGAGGAGCGTTATATCCGGCAGGGCTCCAGCCTGGTTCTGTCAGAAGAAACTGATTCCGCCGGGTCTGTCCGCTTTTCTGAACATTATCCCATGGTATATACGCTGGTGCACTGACACCGAAAAAGTAAGATCCCTCATGTTTCCGAGAAAATGAGCGAAAAGGGAGATCCGATGAAACAATTAATGAGAAAATTTATCCGCAAAGCAAGTTCTTTTTTCTTATCCATGATCCTGATATGTTCCATTCCCTCTGTCAGGGTGTGCGCCGGCTTCGAAATCCCCGGAACCTGTCAGGTACAGGCGGATTCAGGCGCCTTTTATCCAGTCAAGACGCTGGATTATGGCTATGATCACAACACTTACTTTTCCCTGCGGGACATTGCCATGATCCTTAGGGATACGGACAGGCGTTTTTCCCTGGATATTGCGAAAAGCGCTGTCTCCCTGAACCTGGGAGAAGCCTATTCCCCTGTGGGGACGGAAAACGTTCCCTGGGAAGACCGGGAGAATCCGGATATTTCCCTGCGGCGGAATGAATGCAGTGTAAACGGGCAGAAGGTATTTTATTATACCCTGATTATGAAGCTGCCATCCGGCAATTATGACTGTTTTATGATGGCGGTGGATCTGGCCATGATTCTGGATGCGGATCTTGCCGTCCCAGCGGCCGGCTCCCTGCAGATCAACACACAGGAGGCTTTCCGCATTTCCCCGGAAAATTTGGAACAGGCCGGCTATTTCTACGGCGTCAACAGTGTGTTGGCGGGTGATGCCACCACAGGGGAGATTTACTATCAATATCAGTCGGATACGCCCTACTCCATAGCCAGTACCACCAAGCTTATGACCTGTCTCCTGGCCATGGAGGCGATCGCTGCCGGACGGATTTCCTCGGAGGAAGAGATCACCATCTCGGACGCGGCGCAACGGCTATCCGCTTCGGATGACGGGGTGATTCCCATGGAAGCCGGGGAGCAGATTACGGTGCAGGATCTCCTGGTGGGAGCGCTTCTGCCTTCCAGCAATGAATGTGCATTGTGCCTGGCCGAAAGGATTGCCGGTTCGGAGGAAGCCTTTGTCCAGAGGATGAACCAGAAGGCGCAGGAACTGGGGCTATCCCAGGCGGTCTTTTATAACAGTCATGGCCTGCCCTGTTACACAGAGGATCAGATTCCATCCAAAATACAGAATCACATGAGCGCCGGGGATATGTTTCGGCTGGTGTCGTATCTGTTGAAGGTGTATCCCCAGATAACGGACATCACATCCATGGAAGACGCCACGTTAAGCTACCATGACATTGAAGTACGCAATTCAAATCCGCTCTTGTACAATATGCCCGAAGTAACCGGCCTGAAGACGGGAACCACCAACAATGCCGGGGCCTGCCTGGTCACTTCCCTGGCGGCGGACAACGGGACTGAGGAGCATGATCTGGTGGTGATTGTGCTGGGAACCGAGGACAGCATAGAAAGAGGGCGGGTCTCGGGACTGCTGGCCAGATACGCCCTGCAGACTTTCCGGACAGGCGGGGAAGAGCCGGAGGAAGGGACAGCTGCCCGGGCGCCCCTTCCTCTGCCAACACATGCGGAGGCGGCGGTAGACTGGATCCTTCGGACGGCAAAAAAGGCACATGTAACAGAGCAATAACGGAGCAATAGCAGGACAGTGACAGGGAAGTAACGGAGCAGTAACAGAACAGCAGCAGGGCAGTAAATGAACAGAAATAGACAGCAACAAAACAGCAATAGGACAGTAATAGGACAGGAGTAATATATTATGAAGATAGATTTTTCCACAGTAACAGGAATTGGATATAAATTGCTTTACAGTTCCGTGGCGGTGATTCTGATTGTCAATCTGCTTACGGGCTGCGCCGGCTCCGGTAATGAGGACGGCCTGTCCGCGAAGGATCCGGCAGAAGCCTTGGATACCCAATTGCCGGGAGGGCAGCCGATTCCGGCACAGATGGAGACAGAAGAGCAATTGCGCGAAGGACTGGCGGCCTTGCAGGATAAGCCGGAAACGCTGGCTGAGAGGATTGGCTTTTACGAAGAACTGCTGGCAAGGGATCTTTGCCGCGAGGAGGATTATCTGGAGCTGGCGGAGCTGTATGCCGGAGCCGGCGATGGGGAGGCACAGCGCCGGATGCTCTGGTGGGCTTTCCGCCTGTACCCCGGCGAGGAATATGCCCGGAAGCTGCAGGAGCTGATCCTGCGGCGCAGCAGTGACGAGAAACCGGCGGAGGCACTGGTCACCGCTTTGCAGCAGGCGCTGGCAGGGCAGGATGAAGCGGCGTTTCGCACTGTGGTACAGGGGGAGGACTGGAGGGAGACTTTCCAGGAGGCTCCGGAGATTTACGCCACTTCCACCCTCTATACCGGCGGAGGTCTGACGGCGCAGGTCGTGAGCGACAGTTATGAGACGGAGGTTTTTCTGCTGTCTGCTGACGGGGCATGTCTCTACGGTCGTCTGAATGACGCCGGAAGCCTGATCGGTTCCGCGGTGTATGGGGACGGCGCTTACAATGGCGATGCAGAGGTCTGCTGGTTTGACGGAGAGGGCAGCCTGTATAAAAAGTATCAGGCTTCACTGCGCAATGACGTCTGTGTGGATGAACTTTCTGTGGAGTATGAGGGCGTTACCTATAAGGGCACGCTGGGAGAGGACGGTTCCACAAAGGAGGAGCAGCAGGAGAAGGTGACCCTTGCGGGTGGTGTGGTGTACGCTTACCAGGAGGGAGGCAGCGGTTATCTCTACCAGGAGGATGCCACGAAGGATTCCTTCCGTATGGACTGTGAATCGCTGGGACTGCCCCGTATAGAGATCTGGGAATAGAGGAGACCGGTTATGAAAAGATCAGGACAAATGGGAAAAAGGATTATCAGCGTGCTGCTCGCCGTATTGCTGGGTATCGGACTGGCTTTTACCGGGTATGCGCCGGAGGCGGAGGCGGCGGGGGCGGCGACCGAGATGGCGAATCTGGTCATCCTTGTCAAGATGCAGGGAGATACCAATAATTCGCTGGCCGATAATTGGCAAAAGATTCGGAGCATGTATGACGGCAGGAAAGCATGGACTGACAGCAGTAAAGAAAATTCTTTTACGGATTACATAGCTACAATTACCTGTGGTAAGGTGAGAGTGACAAATATTTTTCCGCAGATAGATAATCGCAGTAATGACAGCGACCCGGTCACTGTTTTTGAACTGCAGAATGCCCAATACATTGACAGCAATGACATAGTAAGAGAGGTGATCACGGGAATCGCCAATGCGAACCCGGGCGATCCATTATACGTGGGTGACCGGTCACTGAATCTCGACGGGGAAAACTCCGATCAAAGTTCCGTGGACAATCTGACAATCATAGTGCAGGGAGACAGGATCGTCCAGAACTCGGACAGCTCTTTCAAAGCCAATTATTATGGAGATGAGAGAATCAACGGCCTTCTGGTCAGCTGTTATAATGCGGTGACATCCGACATGCTGATCGACAAGAGTGTGAATGTGCATGAGTTTCTGCATACTCTGGGGCTGCCGGATCTTTACAGCCTGGGAGGGAACAGCGCCGCAGTACCCTCGTCAGGGCCGGTGGGCATGTGGGATATCATGGCATCTGCGGGAATGCCCGCGCCGCAGTATGTATTGGGATATCTGAGAAAGGAAATGGGCTGGCTGGAGGGGGACAGCGTTGCTGAGATCACCGCCGGCGGCACATATGAGCTGACTGCTGTCAGCCAGCCGGATACGGCCGGAGGCGTCAGGCTTTATACCATAGAGACGCCGCTTCCCCAGGGAGAATCCCAGACGATCTGCCTGGAATACCGGATGTCCATGCCTTCGGGCCAGTATGATCATCTGGTGGACGAGGGACTGCTGATGTACCGGGTGGATGACAGAGTACCGGATCATACCAATATCAAGGGAGAAAACTATATCTATGTATATCGTCCGGGATGCCAGAATGCAAACGATTGCGATTTGCCTACAAATAATGCGGCTTTGAATGTTGACCAGGGGGAGACGTCTTACGGCAGCACGGATCTTTCCGCTTCTGTTTCTGAGAATACCCTTCATTATTCCGACGGCAGCAACAGCGGCATCCGTATCAGTAATCTGCAGCGTTCCATGGATAAGACCAGGATCACCTTCCAGGTGGACTTTACGGAATATGGAGCAGAATGGCAGGCGCTGGGAGGTGTGGCTGCCGGTGATGTGGGCAATGCGGTGACAAATCTGTATGCCGATTCCGCCGGGAATCTGTACCTGGGCTATATCAATACGGCAGGGCAGCTGTGCGTGCGCAGATGGGATCAGGCGTCAGGGGTCTGGCAGCAGCTGGGCGGAACGCTTGCGGCCCATGGAGGTTCCATGGCAGCCATGTCTGACTGCAGCGGACAATTGTATCTTGCCTATGTGGATCCCGCCGGGAATCCGGTCTACTCTGTGTGGAACGGCAGCAGCTGGAGCAGCGCGGTTCAGATGGATACCGGATATCCGAATTCCATGCAGCTCTTGACGGACGGCAGTGAGATTTATGCCGCATACCAGAGACCCAGGGGAGATCAGCAGCAGCTGGTCATACGGAATCTGAAGAGCGGGGCGGTGGTGGTCGATGACCGTACGGCAAGTACCTCCACAGGAGGGTTCGGCAATCCCACTGTGGCAAAGCAGGGAGAACTGTTCTATGTGGCGTACGGGGTATATCCCGAAGCCAGTAAGATCGATGTCTATGACACAGTGACGAAAGCCTGGTCCCCGGCGCTGGAATACGACAGATACGGCAATATCAATCTGCTGCACCGGCAGGGGACGAAGCTGTATGGCTTTTCCGGAACTGCCAGCATTCCGGGGGAACCGGAAGTCATTCCGGCGCTGACGATGTGGAATGGCTCCGCATGGACGAGGACAGCGGTTCCGCAGATGTCCCGGTATCACCAGGTTTCCCTGCTGACGGCAGGTGAGACAGTATACCTGGCCTACAAGGATAACATTGAGAAAAAGGCAGGCCTGCTCCGGCTTTCAGGGGACAGCTTCGTGCCCTGCTATGAAGGGCTGAACGGGCAGGCGGAAGATTTCCAGGCAGCAGCCGTCGG
This sequence comes from uncultured Lachnospiraceae bacterium, assembly GCA_947385725.1. GTDB lineage: Bacteria > Bacillota > Clostridia > Lachnospirales > Lachnospiraceae > Acetatifactor. Next base: position 17,518 of record CANDMD010000023.1, read on the forward strand.
AGATCAGGTGTTCGTTGCCACTACGACGGGCAATACAGTAGTGGTGCGGTATCAGAAGGTGGAGTACGAGCCGGAACCCGTGCCCCCCTCATTGCCTCCGCTCACTGTGAGCCTGACGCCGCCGGCAGGTTATACCAATGCCGACGTCTATATCGACGGGATCAGGTATACAGCCACGAAAAGCGGTGACAGCTATACGCTGCAGCTGCCGGATCAGACCGGAAAGACTGCGGTCATGTACTATTACAATGAGAGGAATGTTCCCAAGGGAATGTATGTTTGGAGACTGAGCTATCAGGGAGATACCTGTGCTGCAACTCCACTGCCGGGGCTTCAGGATCTGCTCAGCTACCACGGATTTTCCATACGGGTGCAGGGGTATTCGGGACTGCGGTTTAAATCCGGTATCGATGCCCAGACGCGGGCGCAGCTTCTGGGCGGCGGGGTGAACGGATACCATCTGGTTGAATATGGCACACTGCTGATCACCGGATCCAATATGCAGAAGTATCCTTTTATAAAGGACGGTGAAAAGGTGGGAGGCGGACGCTCATACTGGACGGAGAACGGTGTTGTGAATGACCGCATCTTTGAGACGGTGGACGGGCGATACCGATTTGCGTCGGTGGTCACCAAGCTGCCGCAGCAACAGTATGCCACCGAGCTTGCATTCCGCAGCTATGCAATATTGCAGAGCGGAGACGGCGAACAGCTTATCATATACGGTCCGCCGGTAGCCCGCAGCATTTACACTGTGGCGAAGCAGGTGCTGGCGGCCGGGGAATTCAAGCCGGGCAGCAACGGCTACAATTATGTCAAAGGGATTGTGGATGTAGTGGAAGGGCGATGATCTGACAGCCCGGTCAGGAGGTATAGAGATGAAAAGTATTATCGTAAAGGTTATGGCAGGATTTCTTCTGTTTACGGCGGGAGCGGCGGTGGCAGTGCCGGTATGCCGGATGTATGACAAATCCCGTGCCGCGGAGGAAGCCGCCGTTGTCTCCGGCGGTTCGGAGGATCCTGTGGACAACGGGAACAGCGGTGTCGCTGAGGGGGAACTGCAGCTGCGCGTGCGGGACGGCAATCTGGAGTGGTTTGACGGAGTGCGCTGGAATGATGCGGGAACGGTAAATGAACTTATGGCGGCAGATCCCATCGGACAGCCCTCCGAAGAGTGGCAGGCGTTGGCGGTACAGCTTGCCGAGGCCCGGGCGGGGGAATATGCAGCGGGGCGGGAGGCATTGAGCAGAGACAGCGGCAGCCTTTCGGTGGATGAAGTCACGGCATCTTCCTCCCAGAACACGACACGGCCCGGGGCATCCGTGACGACAAAGCCCACGACACCGGCAACATCAGCGACACCGAAGCCGGCGGCTCCGGCAGGTCCTGCCCAGGATAACAGCGGCAATGACAATGATGATGACCACAATGAGCCGACTGCGCCTGAACCGGATCCCTTGCCTGAACCGGATCCCTTGCCTGAACCGGACCCCGCGCCTGAACCGGATCCCGCACCGGATGACACGGGAGACGGCGAGAACATAGAGTGGAGCGGCGACTACGAATAACGGACTTGACGTGACAGCTGGAAAATATTATGATAGGAATCGGACTATTTGGGGAAACAGGTGGAAATCCTGTACGAGCCCGTCGCCGTGAGGCATGTGTTACATGATGCTGACCTGACCTGGAGCCACAATTCAGGGAAAAGTCATTGGAGCTTTCTGAGAAGACCGGTCAGCGGAATGCCAAGTCGAAATATCCGGATAGTCCGATCCCCGAGCGTGAACAAATTATTCCCACGGGCAATGAGCCAGGCGGATGCGTCAGCATCCAACCGCACAGGTGAAATGCTTTCCGGCTGGGAATATTTGTGTGTAAACAGACTGCGGGCGCCGGTCTTTTGGGGAAATACAGCGACAAAGGAGATAGAGATATGCAGGAAAAATGCAGCAGGAAATTATTGTCGTTCATCCTTTGTATGGTGCTTATTGTGGCTATGGCACTGTTTACGACCGGATGTAATGGCAGCACAGGAAGCGGGGACAGCGCCGGCTCTTCCACGGCAGCGGAAGATGCGGGAGGCATCAGTGCTTCCACGGCAGCGGAGGATACGGGCGGCCAGGCGGAGCGGAAGCAGCTGGGAGAGGGAAGTACCACCTTCCTGTTCACAGTGGTGGATCAGGACGGCAGTGAAACCGTCTATGAGATCCACACGGACAAGGACACGGTGGGGGCGGCTCTGCTGGAGCTGGAACTGATCGCCGGAGAGGAAGGCCAGTACGGTCTTTATGTCAAAACAGTCAACGGCATCACTGCCGATTATGACAAAGACGGCACATACTGGGCCTTTTATGTCAACGGCGAGTATGCGTCTGCCGGCGTTGATGCCACCGCGATAACAGAGGGGGATAGTTACTCCTTTAAAGTGGAATGACATGGAAATGGATGACAGGAAAGTCGATGGGAAGCTTACGGTCAGGGAGATTGCCGTGTTTGGGATGCTGGGGGCAGTCATGTACGCGTCCAAGCTGGTGATGGAAATATTTCCCAATGTCCATCTTCTGGGTGTTTTTACCGTGGCGGTCACTGTTGTATACAGAAAGAAGGCTTTGTTCCCGATTTATATTTATGTGTTCCTGAACGGCATCTTCTGCGGATTTGCAGCATGGTGGATCCCCTACCTTTATATATGGACGGTTTTGTGGGGGGCGGTCATGCTTCTTCCAAAGAAAATGCCGAAAAAGATATGCCCCATTGTGTATATGGCAGTGTGCGGTGCCCACGGGTTCCTGTTTGGCGTTCTGTACGCTCCTGCCCAGGCGTTGCTGTATGGACTGAGTTTTCAGGGTATGCTCGCTTGGGTCGCCGCAGGTTTGCCCTTTGACTTCATACACGGCGTCAGCAACTTTTTCTGCGGGATTCTGATCATGCCGATTATACTGGCATTGAGACGTGCGGAGAGAAATATGGAATGATTTGTTATAGTGACAGGCCGGGAACTGATCCAAAGGTTCCCGGCCCTGCTTTTCGGTCATTCCCCGTGTCCATCCTCTGCCCCGGCTTGCGGAGCGGAACGCACGTTGATGCCGTTGACCTCCACATTGCCGTCCAGCGCAATGACCAGGCAATCCCGGCCATTGATGTTGCGCGTTTCGATCAGATCGGTGCGGTCGGGACTGACTTTGATTACCACGTCGGGAGTTTTGACCTCGAAGGTTCTGGCATTCATGACGTTGTTGACCAGAAGCGAGGTCTTCTCTCCGGCGGTTTCGTCATAACAGCGGTCAAACTGCTCCAGTTTCTCGTTTGTGACGCCGCTGTTGGCCAGGATGGTTTTGACCTCATTCTTATCCAATATCAGGGGCGCAGGCTCTTCTTTATGCTCCTCTACCATTTCGGTGAGCGTGTCGTGTATGTTTTTCACAATCTCAATATCACAGGTTTCCCCCAGGGTTTCCTCAATGAGTGCCTGGAACGTTTCCTTCTGGCTGCCTGCGGTCAGGGGCAGGGGGCAGCCCAGCAGCTGCTCCACGAAGCCTTCCTTTAACTCCTCCGCGTCCTTGGTGTAGTAAAGGGTGCTGTGGATGTCAGAACTGCGGTCATGGAAGGCGGGAAACAGAAAGCCTGTCTCGGGAAGACTCACCACCCAGTCGCGTATCCTGTTCTGGAAGGTATTCTCTTCCGCATTGTAGCTCAGCCCGGGTTTGGACAGTTCCACAGGGCAGATGCAGGCAAGAATATACTCATATACCTCGTCGGAAGCGTCCTCCATCTCCAGTCCGTCGGAGGCTTTCCCGGGCACGTCATAGGCGTCATGCACCAGCAGGATCAGATAGTTTCCCACATATTCATAGGCGGAGATGATCTTGTCGTAGAATTCTTCCAGAAGGACGTCATCCTTTAATTTGCTGTCCCGAAGGCGCAGCAGAAATTCCTGCGTGCCGCCCTCTTCCTCGCTTGCCAGGGGAAATTCCAGCGTCAGCAGATTTTTGCCCAACGTGCCGGAAAGTGTCTTGCGCAGGATCTCGAAATATTTAAACATTTCCTCCTCGGGCAGCGCCAGAAAGGCCTGCTTAAATTCTGTTTTTTTGTTCTTTTCCCCGTCCACGTAGCAGCCGCAGATCCTGGTGATGGAGCAGTTCCTCTGGGTCAGAAGCTTCTTGATCTCGGATATTTCCTGTTTTATCATATGATATCTGTACCTTTCTGTCTGGTTTTTCACAGGTTGTAGTATTTCTGTGAATATATAAGAATCGCCTTGGCGATTCTTATGGGTGAGATTTAGAACTTTCTGGTGTCCCGTCCAATGGCGGGACGCCTTTAGAAGCTCTTCTCACCCTAGTATAAACCAATTTTGAAAAGTGGGCAAGCACTCTTGTGAAGGACAAATTCTTGTGTTACTATTAAGTTACTTTTCACACCCACGCCACCGCGAGGCGTTTTCAGGCGCCTTTTGCGTGACAAACCCGAGGCAGCTGTGCGCGAAACCGCTGTTTTGCGGTTTCTGTGCATATGTTACTGGTCACGGAGTGAACAGTAACACTATTAAAAAACAGGATAGAAAGGGAAACGAAAATATGGCTAAAGGAAAAGGATTGATTGCAGAATTTAAAAAGTTTATCATGCGCGGCAATGTGATGGATATGGCGGTGGGCGTCATTGTGGGAGGGGCGTTTACCTCTATCGTGACTTCCCTGAACCAGGATATCCTGACCCCGCTGCTGGGAATCTTTGGCGGAACGGATTTCAGCAGCCTCTATGTGACCCTGGGGAGCGGGGAAAATGCACCTGTACTGTATTATGGAAATTTTATCACTGCGGTGATCAATTTCCTGATTACGGCGCTGGTCATTTTCCTGTTGGTCAAGGGAATCAATGCCATCGGGGACAAGCTTTCGCGCAAGAAGGAGGAGCCTGCGGCTCCCACTGTGAAAAAGTGTCCCTTCTGTAAGAGTGAGATCGTCATTGACGCGACACGTTGTCCTCACTGTACTTCACAGCTGGAGGATGAGTAGGCGGGCAGCGGACATGAGACGGAGCTTGGAATGAATTGTTGGTGCAGTATCGCAGGCCGTGGCATGCGATATGCGGGGGTATATGGATGATAAGAAGAAAATGGATCTATGCGGCGGCATGTGCCATGCTGGCGGTCAGTCTGACCGGCTGCGGTGAGAAAAACACGGCGCTGCAGAATGCCATGGCGCTGGTGCAGTCCCTTGATTATGAGGGGGCGCTGGCGGAATTTGATGAGGCGGAGAACACCGGTGCAAACAGCAGACTGGTAGATCGGGGAAGAGGGATCGCTTACATGGGGCTGACGGACTATGGACAGGCCATAGCCTGTTTCCAGCAGGCGCTTTCTTCCAGCAGCGGTATTGTGGAAAATATTGATTTTGACCTGAATTATTACATGGCGGCTGCTTATGTGAAAAGCGGCATGTATCAGGAGGCCGAGGCTACCTATAACGCCATCCTGGATCTGCGCGGCAATGAAAAGGAAGCTTATTTCCTGAGGGGGAATGTGCGTTTGAACCTTTCTGACTTTGAGGGCGCGAAAGCGGATTTTGACAAGGTGATCGAGATGGATCCTAAAAATTACGACCGCCTGATCGAGATCTATGAGGTACTGGAGAATTTCGGCTATCAGGAGACGGGGCAGACCTATCTGCAGGCGGCGCTGAACTCCGGAGACAAGTCCATGGATACTTATATTACAGGCAGGATCTATTATTACCTGGGGGAGTATCAGAAGGCGTACCTGGCGCTGGAGGAGGCAAAGGATAAAGGAGGTGTGGACAGTTACCTTTATCTGGGACGTGCCTATGAGGCCACAGGAGACTATAATTACGCGTCGAATGTCTATAGCAGCTATTTGGCCAAATATGACGGGAACGCGGAGATCTATAACCAGCTCGGCCTGTGTGAACTGAAGAAGGGCGAGTACCAGAGTGCCCTGGAAGCCTTTCAGGCGGGCATGCAGCTGGAGGACAATCCGGTACTCCAGTCCCTTGCCTTCAATGAGATTGTGGCTTATGAGTATCTGGGTGATTATCAGAAGGCTTACGTGTTGCTGACCAACTATATGAAAAATTATCCCGATGACGAGCAGGCAAGGCGGGAACTGGATTTTCTGTCCACCAGGTAACCAAATGAACTGGAGATGTTTTTGCTGCAATATATTGCTTTATAATGGAATAGGGATATGTGAAGGATACTTTCCCGATAAATCAGCATAAATTATACGATGAGGAATAAGAGTGGATTTTGAAAAATACATAGATAAAGATATTCTTGATAAGTTGGAATATAAGTCAAATATCGTCTGGGAAAGCAATATTTTTTGGCATTAGTTCGTAAATGGGCGGACTCAAAATTGCCCGTTTACAAACCGCATAAATACTGGATGCTTAGACTGGGAAATATAACCACCAATCCAAATTCGGATTACCCCTTTTTATTTAACCGTAACACAATATCTTGTATGTATACATTGACTTTTCCACCAAAAGATGATAGATTAACACTAATTGGGAAAAATCAGATTTTCCCGCAGAGGGAGGTCCTACCTATATGCAGGTGATCAAAAGAGACGGGGAAAAGGCTGAATTTACGCTGACTAAGATCAACGACGTGCTTATGAAAGCGTTTACCGCCACCCAGAAAAGTTATACCAACGACATCATCGACCTGTTGGCGTTGCGTGTGACTGCTGATTTTCAGGATAAGGTGAAGGAGGAGTCCATCCACGTGGAGGATATTCAGGACAGCGTGGAACGGGTTCTCGGACAGGCCGGCTATGAGGAAGTGGCCAAGGCATATATCCTGTATCGCAAGCAGCGTGAAAAAATGCGCACTATGACCTCTACTATTTTGGACTACAAAGAGGTGGTGAACGGTTATGTGAAGGTGGAAGACTGGCGTGTGAAGGAAAATTCCACTGTCACCTATTCCGTGGGCGGACTGATCCTCAGCAATTCAGGCGCAGTTACAGCCAATTACTGGCTCTCGGAGATTTATGACGAAGAGATTGCCGCGGCTCACAGGAATGCGGATATCCACATACATGATCTTTCCATGCTCACCGGCTACTGCGCCGGCTGGTCTCTAAAACAGCTGATCAAGGAGGGGCTGGGAGGCATCACCGGCAAGATCACTTCCGCTCCCGCAAAGCATCTGTCCGTGCTGTGTAACCAGATGGTGAACTTTCTGGGGATCATGCAGAACGAGTGGGCGGGCGCCCAGGCTTTCTCCTCGTTTGATACCTACCTTGCCCCCTTTGTGAAGGCGGACAATTTAAGCTATTATGATGTAAAGAAATGCGTTGAGGCGTTTATATACGGCGTGAATACGCCCAGCCGGTGGGGAACCCAGGCACCCTTTTCCAATATCACACTGGACTGGACAGTGCCCGACGACCTGGCGGAACTGCCCGCCATTGTGGGCGGCGAGGAGATGCCCTTTCAATATAAGGACTGTAAGAGAGAGATGGACATGGTCAATAAGGCGTTCATCGAGACCATGATCGAGGGGGATTCCAACGGAAGGGGGTTTCAATATCCCATTCCCACCTACTCTATCACAAAGGATTTCGACTGGTCTGACACGGAGAATAACAGGCTGTTGTTTGAAATGACCTCCAAGTACGGTACGCCTTATTTTTCAAATTATATCAATTCGGATATGGAGCCTGGCGACGTCCGCAGTATGTGCTGCCGCCTGCGGCTGGATCTGAGGGAGCTGAGGAAGAAGACGGGAGGTTTCTTTGGCTCCGGGGAAAGCACGGGAAGCGTGGGCGTGGTCACGATCAATCTGCCGAGGATCGCTTATCTGTCCGCCAATGAGGACGAGTTCTTTGCCAGGCTGAATCACATGATGGATATTGCGGCCCGCTCCCTGAAGATCAAGAGGGAAGTGATCTCCAGACTGTTGGAGGAGGGACTGTATCCCTACACAAAGAGGTATCTTGGATCCTTTGACAATCATTTTTCCACCATCGGCCTGATCGGCATGAATGAAGTGGGACTGAATGCAAACTGGCTCAGGGCGGATATGACCAGCGGCAAGACCCAGGCTTTCGCGAAAAAGGTGTTGAACCATATGAGGGGGCGTCTGTCCGATTATCAGGAGCAGTACGGCGATCTCTACAACCTGGAGGCCACTCCCGCGGAGAGCACCACATACCGTCTGGCAAAGCATGACCGGAAGAAGTGGAGATCGGAAGAGCGTCGTGTAGGGAAAGAGTGTTCTGTTGGGTG
>CANDMD010000024.1 GCA_947385725.1 uncultured Lachnospiraceae bacterium
AAGGCGGAACCGGAAAGGGCGGGGAAACCGCGAAAGGCGGAACCGGAAAGGGCGGGGAAACCGCGAAAGGCGGAACCGGAAAGGGCGGAGGAACCGCAAAAAGTGGAACCGGGGAAGTCGGAGAAAGCAGGAGAACAACAGGCGCAGGACAGGGCGAAACAGAAAGGCACTGTGCCGGATCTGATTCTTCCGGTGCTGACCCTGATCGTCTGCGCGATTCTGGGAATGGCATATGTGGGAGGGTATTTTGACGGGAGACCTTTTGCGGAGGCAATCGGCGAAAATCCCACCGCGGGCCTTACCCTGGGGACGTTTGCGGCGCTGGCAGTGGCCATGCTGCTGTACCTTCCGAGAAAGCTTATGGATCTGCGGGAATTTATGACAGGAGTGATCGATGGGATCAGGACCATGATCCCGGCCCTGACCATTCTGATCCTGGCCTGGGCGCTGGGAGGGGTGTGCCGGGAAATGATAGGAACCGGGATCTTTGTCAGTAATTTTGTGACCGCCGCAAAGCTGCCCTTTGGTTTTCTGCCTGCCATTGTGTTTGCAGTGGCGGCATTTCTGTCCTTTTCCATGGGAACGGCGTGGGGAACATTCGGGATCCTGCTTCCCATCGTATCCATGCTCTGTGTGGGGAGTGAGGGCGCTTCCGTTCTGATCCCGGCCCTGGGAGCCACTCTTGCGGGATCCGTGTACGGGGATCATTGCTCCCCGATTTCGGACACTACCATTCTGGCATCCACCGGTGCGCAATGTGACCATCTGCGCCATGTGGAGACCCAGCTGCCCTATGCCACGCTGGTGGCGGTAGTGTGCTTTGCGGGGTATCTGGTGGCAGGATTTTCCCTGAATCCGTGGGCAACGGTGGCAGTATCGGTTCTGCTGCTCCTTGCGGTGTTTGGGATTATAATCCTTTGGCAGAGACATTTGAAGGCGGAAGCCGCGAGCCATTGTGGAGGAAGCACTGTCTCCCGGGGGTAATGGGGCAAAGTCACGGATGCCTGCATCTGTGGGGATTTGACGGATGCTTTGCGGGGCATATGCCATAATGGGAAAAGGCGTTACCAGAGGAAGGCAATAGATGTTTGTGCAGTGCAGTGGAGGAAAGGGAAAATGGCATATCTATATAAAATGAAATTGCAGATGCAGGTCTGCCTGACTTATCGGTTTGAAGTATTTGCGAAGATTGTGACACGTTTTATATTGATCATTGCAAACGTATTTTTATGGAATTGTGTCTATACGGGACAGCAGAATATTTCCGGGGTGGACAGGGCACAGATGATCACATATTCCGTGCTGTCCTCCTGCCTTGGCGCCATGTACCACTGTGGGATAGAGGGTTCCCTGAATAAGGATGTGCGGGAAGGCAATATTGCCCTCTTGCTGATGAAGCCTCTTCATTTACTGGGGGCGTATTTCGCCGAGGATATCGGTACGATTGCGGTGCAGGCGGTCAGCGTGTCCCTGCCCATATTTCTGCTGGGGGTGCTCCTTTTGCCGGTGCAGCTGCCGGTCTCGCTCCAGGTTCTTCCCTTTATCCTGGTCAGCTACCTATTCGGGTTCCTGATTCTATGGCTGCTCAGCGCACTGGTGGGAATGTTCACCTTTGTGACCATGGAACTGGGCAATATGGGAGTGGTAAAAAATATGATTGTATCAATCCTGTCCGGAAGCATGATCCCTCTGTGGTTTTTCCCGGATCAGGCGGAGAAGGTACTGATGATGACGCCGTTCCCGTATACTTACCAGCTTCCCCTTGGGCTGTATATCGGCAGAATAGGGGTGCAGGAGGGTGTGAGGCAGATTTGTATACAGGCGCTGTGGCTGCTTTTGCTTGGAGGCTGTGTGTCGCTGGCGTGGAAAAAGGCAAGGAATAAAGTGTTGGTACAGGGGGGCTGAAAATGTTAAGGGCGTTAAGACACTATTATGAAGTATTGAAATACAGTGCGGTCCTGGCACTGAAAAGTGAGATGGAATATATCTCCTATACTCTGTGCTGGCTGCTGATGATCCCGATCCAGATCTTTTCCGGGGTTTATGTGTTGAAGGTGATTATGGACCGGGTCGGAACCCTGAACGGATGGACTTTCGGGCAGGTGGCGTTCCTTTATGGGCTGGGGGTTTTCAGCCATGGTCTGCAGGATCTTTTCTTTATACAGACGCGCCATATTGAACATGGTATTATCCGCGGCGAATTTGACCGCTATCTGGTGCGCCCGTTGGGAGTGTTTTTCCAGTTTTGCATCGGGACTGTGAACCTGGTGGGAATTTATGACTTGATTCCGGGGATCATCATATTTGCCTATGGCTGCGCCCAGGTGAATTTTCAGTGGAGCATACAAAATATTCTGTTGCTCATCATGGTGATCATAGGGGGGACGCTGATACAGGCGGCCATTTACACGCTGACCGGTTCCGTTGCCTTCTGGACGAAGAAAAGTTCTGTGTTTGTAGGGGTCAACCTGCAATTATTTGACAAGACCACACAGTGGCCCATGGCAATCTACCCGGCCTGGTTCATCCGCATTTTTTCCTTTTTGATCCCCATGGGGTTTGTCAGCTTTTACCCGGCGTGCGGCCTGTTAAAGATTTCCAGCGGGGTATCCTTCCCTCTGCCTTTGGAGTTTCCCCTGTGGACGCCCCTGGTGGGTCTGGTCTGGTTCCTTCTGGGGAGAAAGGTCTTTTACCTGGGGCTGGAAAAGAAATATGAGAGCGCAGGAAGTTAAGTGTGAGAAGAACTTCTACAGACGTCCCGTCATAGGATGGGACGCCAAGAAATTTAAGTCTCACAAACTGCTAAAGCAGTGAGAAGAATGCAAAGGCAGCGTTCTTTTCGGAATCGTAAGATTCCGTGGGATTGGTTTGTGCCGACATGGCGGGGAGGTTTAGGAGGCTATTATGGAACAGATCGTATTGGATCATGTGGTGAAGGAATATATTGTTGCGAAAAAGAAAAAGGGAATGCTGGGAGCCCTGGTCAATCTTTTCCACAGCGAGAAGATCCGGGTGGAAGCGGTGAAGGATATCAGCTGTACCATAGAGAAGGGCGAGATCGTAGGATACATCGGTCCCAACGGTGCGGGGAAGAGCACCACCATAAAAATGATGTCTGGGATCATGCACCCCACATCAGGCAGCATACTGGTCAACGGTCTGTCACCCCAGAAAAACCGTAAGGAGGTAGTGAAAAACCTGGGCGTGGTGTTCGGGCAGAGAACGCAGCTGTACTGGGATCTGCGTCTGGGAGAGACCTTTGAACTGCTGAAAAGGATCTACAGACTGCCGGAGGAACAGTACCAAAGGACGCTGGAGGAACTCAGGAACGTGCTGGGACTGGATCAGTTCATGGATATCCCTGTGCGCCAGTTGTCCCTGGGGCAGCGTATGCGCGGCGAGCTTGCGGCTGCAATGCTGCATGAGCCGGGGATACTCTTTCTGGACGAGCCCACCATCGGCCTGGACATCGATGCCAAGCAGGCGATCCGGGACTTTATCCTGGAAATGAACCGGAAAAAGAAAACGACGGTGATCCTGACCAGCCATGACCTGGACGACGTCATGAAGCTGTGTACAAGGCTGATCGTCATCAATAAGGGCGTCATAGTGGAGGACGGCCCCATAGACGAGATCGTCAGCCGCATGGCCACATACCGTATGCTGATCCTGGAGGTGGCGGAGCCGGTGCAGGAAGTATCCTGTGATCAGGTGGAGGTCATGAAGATTGAGGGAAGAAAGATCTGGTGCAAGTTTGACCACCATGCCCACACGGCGGCGGAGGTTATCCATGCGCTGGGGGAAGAGATGAAAATTGTGGATCTGAGCGTGCGTGAACCGGATGTGGAGGATGCCATCTCCAATATTTATCACAGCTGAAGTGTTACCGATTTCTTCAATAATCAAGTACTTGGAATTGTTTTTGTCCTGTGATTGGTGTATACTTATTCGGACAAACCCTTTATTTCCGAGGGCAATGGGTCAGGTCGGCCATGCTGGCTTTGTGCCGTTGCATGCATGAGCATAAAGCTGAGGAAGCTGTCTTGGAGAATGCAGAGGGATCTTTGATTGAATGGTGGAGTAATATAGATGCAGAGAATATGTATTAGAAACAATGGACCGGTTAATCATTTTGAGATGGATGTGGAGAAATTCAATATATTGATCGGTGAACAGGCAACCGGAAAAAGCACTATTGCTAAGAGTGTATACTATTTTAGGACTATAAAGACAAAAGTCATCGATTATCTGACGCAGGTGCATGATTCGAATTCTTATAATAGTGTTTCACAGGAAAATGTCTGGTTTGATAAGGCTATAAAATCCGAACTAAAAAGTATTTTTGTAAAACTGTTTGGGTATAGCTGGGATTTGAATCCGGAATTTTATATGAAATATAATTATGAGGAAGATATCTGGATTCAGGTCAAACTGAAAACAGGGGATAAGAATAAACAATATATAAGCGTAACTTATTCCCCGGAACTATTAAATTCCATAAAAAAACTGCAAATGGAAATACGTGAAATATATCACAGTAATGAAGGTATTATTAAAACCAGTCTCGTGCTCACAAATGAGGAAAGAAAAAGAAACCATGAAATGATAGTTCATAAGGTCAACGAGATCTTTCATGATAGCAGGGAAACCTATTATATCCCGGCCGGAAGAAGTCTTTTGACTGTGATGTCAAATAGTCGTGCGATCATGAATAATGCCGGCAATCTGGATTTAATAACGGAAATGTTTATGATGCTGATAGACAGTGTCCGCAATGGCTTCAAATATGGCGTGAAAAAGGCACATCTTTTTTATCCTGTTGAAATAAGGCAGTTTGATGTCAATTGTATTGCGGAACTGATTGTAAATATTGAGAAGGGAGAGTATTTTTACAGTGGAGGCAGGGAGTTCCTGAGGATAGAAGAAGACCCGGAACATCCTGTGGCCATTAACTTTACATCATCGGGGCAACAGGAAATATTATGGCTTTTAAATTTTATGTATGTTTTGATGCTGCGGGAAGAAAATGCTTTTTTGATTATCGAGGAGCCGGAGGCGCATATTTATCCGCTGCTTCAGAAAAGGGTGATGGAGTTTATCGCATTATTTGCCAACATTCAGGACAGCGGCGTATTTATCACAACGCATAGTCCTTATGTCCTTACGGTTGCAAATAACCTGTATTATGCAGGGGTATTGGCCGGAAAGGGATTGGAGAAACAAGTATATAAGGTTGTAAATAAAAATTATCTAATTCTAAAAGATGGATTGGCAGCATATAAACTGCTTGCGCATAGTATGTCCGGAGAACAGGATTATATGAAATTGCTGGATGAAGAGGAAAAAGAAATTGAAGCTGGTTTGATTGACGATGTTTCCAAGCAGGTAAATGAGTTATATACGGCATTGTATGATATAGAATTAGATAATGGACAAGAATAAAAGAGAATCGGAATGGCAAAGATATTTGGATTGGAACAGAAGATATGGCGATGAATAAAGAGCAAAAAGATTCATTTATTACCATTTTGCCGGAAGGGCAGAAATGTGTGATCCAGGATGAAGCGCATCAAAGTAAAGCGCTGGTTCCGATACAGATCGATATGGGGAATTCTGTGGAGGCGGTTCAGGTGGACAGTGGCTTGATCACGGGATTACCCGAAGGCGAACCTATATGTGATAATTTGATATATACAATAAAAGATAGCAGTATGGGATTGAATATTACCTGGATTATAGAACTAAAAGGGACTAAAAATTCCAAGGAAGCGAAACATTCCATAAAGCAGATCATGAGCAGTATACGATATTTTCAGGATCAGGTGACATATCCACAGGCGTTTAAATATGTGAATCAAAGAGATTACGTGTTTGCGGCTGTTGCAGGGGCACCGGATAAGACACTTCCCATACTCAATAGTGGAGAGATTAAGGCGCTGTACCAGAAATTGTATGCAGTCAGCGGTAAGCGAAAGAATATAAAAGATATGTTTACGCTTTTTTGCTATATTTGTCCCAACAGACAGTGTAAGAAAGCAGAAATACGGGGAAATAAGCCGCCATATAGTATTTTGTGTTATAAAAGTCACGGAGGATATATCACATATCCTTCCATGCTGATGAAGTTATTAGAAGGGAATGTGAAAATATAGGTTTTATGCGTAGCACACCGGGAGATATGGTATGGCAAGGACAGTGGGGATCGGACGCCAGGATTTTGGGAAGATTCGGGACAGGAATATTTTCTATGTGGATAAGACCGGGATATCGTCCACAGGAAAGACCGGAGTGCCACAGATGGGAAACGGAAGTGAGGGCAGGCGGGACGCCATCATCATAGAGTTCAAGGTCCAGGAAGCGGAGGAGAAGGAGTTGTCCGACACGGTACAGGCAGCACTGCGCCAGATAGAGGAGCGGGATTACCAGGCGGCTTTTGCGGCAAAGGGAATCCCGGAAGAACGCATACGGAAGTATGGCTTTGCGTTCTGCGGCAAGAGGGTGCTGATCGGCAGCGCGGAGCGCTGAGGGGGCGTGTACCTACTTGGTAAATAGAGCACTGCTAATGAATTTCTCGTGTTTCGGGAAGCCCAGTTCCCGGAGCAGCTTTAAGGCTTCCGTGACCTCCCCCACATGCTCCTGCCCGTGGCTGTCACTGGAGAGGATCAGGGGGCAGGAGAGGGCTTCGCAGGTGCGGAGCATGGCTGTGGCATTGGCGCGGATGTAGGCCCTGGTGTTTTCGGCAGCGGAGCCGGAGGTAGCCAGTGATGGCATAAGCTTTTGTAAGTAGTTATTCACTTTTGACCGGTGGCTGCTGATAAAGCTTCCGGTTGATTTCCTTTTTCAGAATTTCTATTTCATTTTTTGCAGCATCAGCGCCTCCGGCATTCAAACAGCGTTCTATTCTTTCAACGATTGTAAGCTGATCAAAAAAAACGCTATTTAATTCCTTATCGTTTGTCGGCATGTCTGTTCACCTCCTGTTTCCTATATAAAGGGGTTATCTGGTATACCAATTGTACCATATGTTGCGGCGTGTTTCCAGATATACTTGAGTTTCTGCTTATGCTATAATTTCCCTAAATCTTTTGTGAAGAACAGCTCCATGGGCTGCGCAGCGTCGGGGATATTGATCACCAGTCCCCCGGCGTCCTGGTATCCGAGCCTCCTGTAAAAGTGCTGGGCTTCTTCGTCGGCCTGGGTGGATACCATGACCCAGGTGTATCCCGCTCTTTTCATCTCCTCCTCCCAGTGGAGCATAAGGGCTTTCCCGAGTCCTTTGCGCTGATGGGCGGGAGTGATGTAGAGCAGGTTGCAGAACGGGGTGTTGTCCCAGAAGAGGTTATAGCGCAGCAGCCCTGCAGGCACATTGTCCTCCAGGAGCACATACCCCATTCTGTCCCGTATTTTCCTGTCAAGCTCTGTGTCGGAAATATGTTTGTCCAGGGTGATCCAGAAATCCTTATCGCCCGGTTCCGCGTATCGAATTGTCAGCATGGAAGATCCTCCTGAGAGTGCTATGCCTGTGCGTCCTGTGACCGCGGTGTCGGCGGCGCATGGTGACTTCGCGGCAGCCATTTGTTGTTTCGGAGACAGGATGGTTTATTTGCTTCTCACTATGATAACCTGCTTGGCGGACATATAAACATTGGAGAAGTTTACCTGCTCCAGCCGCTCATCCGTTATGGTCATCGCCGCCATGGCAACATCCGCCGTACCCCGCTGCACGGATGCGATCAGGGAATCGAAGGAAGTATGCTCCACCTGCAGTTTCATATCCAGTTCATCACAGATGGCCTTCATTATGTCCACATCGATCCCCACGATAGTTCCGTCTCCTGATCGGTCTTCATAGGGAGGAAATTCCGCGTTGGTCACCATCAGCAGCGTGCCTCCCGCGTAAGAAGCCTTTGTCTGCCCGTCATAGGCGGATATGGTCTCCCCATCCTCGATCCATGCTTTTACAATCTGGTCGATGACTCCTTCGGCCTGTAATTTGTCCAGCGCCTCATTTATTTCCTGCAGCAGCTCCGGATTATCCTTGCTGACGGCAATCCCGTATTCCTCGTCCGCATAGGCTTCTTCCAGTATTTTTATATCCCCGAATTCCTTCACAAATACATTCGCCGGAGCATCGTCCAGCATCACGGCGTCGATTTCCCCGGCCCGAAGAGCCAGGATTGCATCATATCCCTTATTAAATCGCTGGACATCGGCATCTTTGATATCTGTTGCATAGCTGTCCCCGGTTGTCTTAAGCTGTACGCCGATCCTCTTTCCCTCCAGGTCATTGAGGGTGTTGACTGGATTTTTTGGCGCGCTGCCACACCCTGCCATCAATACCATCGCGCCGGTCAATATTACCGCTACAAGTTTCTTCATTTCCGTACCCTCCCACAGTTGGACTCTTTTCCGTTTGTTCCGGTACTCTGTGACTTTGCCCACATTTCCCAATTCCTTTTGTACAGTTACCTTCCGTCAACGATCTGATCCCGGCCATTGTTCTTTCCGACATATAAATTTCCGTCCGCCGTGAGGATCCGCTTTTCATAAGTTGAAGAACTGTCCCCGGTTTCTGCGCCGAAGGTCATGGTAACCTTAATTGTCTTGTCCTCGTATGTAAAATCATAATCCCGGATTCTCTGCTGTATCTGCTGTACCTTTTGTATCGCAGCATCATGCTTTAACTGATAGACCAGCAGAAATTCCTCGCCACCCCAACGGCTCGCGAACCCGCAGTCTTTTACGTTTTCCCGAATCAGCCCTGAGAGGGTGACCAGGACATAATCCCCTGCATCGTGCCCGTAGGTATCGTTGATCTTCTTGAACCAGTCGATATCACACATAATGATTGTAAATTCCGATTTCCCGCTCTCCAATACCTTTAACTTATTGTTACAGCTGCGTCTGTTATAGAGTGAGGTCAGGGGATCCCTCTCAATCAGCTTTTTCAGGTCTGTCCTCATCCGGGAGGCATATTCCCCGATCCTGCCCAGTTCATCATTCCTGTCCGAGATCTTTTTGTCGAGGTTTACCGTCAGGTCACCCTCGGAAATTGTTTTCAGGAATCTGTTGATTATGTTGATATCCGACACCATCCGGTTTGAGTACACACTGCTGATGATCACCGCCACAACGCCGGCGGCGCCGGAGAGCACCAGGAACCATAACAGCACTGTCCTGATTCCCCGGTATACCACGTCCTTTTGCTTGCCGGCAAATATCATCCCTACAATGGTGTGGTCGGAATTTTCCACAGGCATATAATAGCCGATATACGGTACGCCATTGACATCCAGGCTGGTGGAATAATAGCATTCCCCCTTCTCCAGGACGGCCTCGACAACATCATTGCTTGCCTTTGTGCCGACTGCGGACACACCGTACTGATTGGATACCGTTGACAGGATCCGGGTATCCTGCCAGAAGATCGTGATGTCGATCTGGGATTTCTCTTTTACGCGGTACAGCATCGTTGAATCGGTAATATTCAAATCCCCTTTCATCAGCATCCCTGATTCATAAGCATAATCCCCTCTGACCGTCAGGTTCAGGCAATCCAATACAATATTGGTGGCAGCCGTTAATTCATTGCGGATGCTCTGAGTATAAAAGTGATAGAGCAGTATCATTCCTATGGAAATAATCATCACGCTCAACACTACAATGGGGAGCAGAACCATGGTGATCAGTTTTGTCCGGATGCTTTTCTCCTTTTTCTTGTTTTTCTTATCTCTTATCAAGTGAAAGTACTCCTTTGTCAGCTTTCTGTTTTATAGGAAATTTCGTCGTCAGACGCATGCATTCACAAGTTCGCTGTGCGAACTTGCAAGCGTCACGGAGGGATACTTTTTTATCTTGTAGGAAAGTTCGTCCTGGCCGGGGAAGAATGCGAAGCATTCATTTAAGTGTCTCGTAGAGACACTTTTTTATGCATGTCAGCGCTTCATTATACCACTATGTTAACCAGAAGTCCAGATAACGAGCAAAAACCAATAAATCCCAAGATATACCTCGGCCAAAAGCCAACAAAAACCAAAGCAAACCCACAAAAAATAATAAAATAACTCGTGGTTTTATTGACATACAGTAGGGAGAAGTTTATACTGGACATATGGGTTTTATGAATCCGGATGGAGAAAAATCGGCAGCATCAAAATAGAAAACAGAATAGAAAACAGAACCGCGAAAGGAGCCGTTATGGAGAAGTATTACACTCTTGAAATTCCCAAGACAGACAGGATTCCGAAACTGGTGGAGCATCTGTATGCGAAGATGCCGGAGATCGAATCGGCCAGGGCAAGGCTGATCACGGAGTCTTATAAGGAGACGGAGGCGCTGCCCATTGTGATGCGTCGGGCGAAAGCGTTTGAGCATATCTTGGACAACATTCCCATTATCATCAGGGAGAATGAGTTGATCGTGGGAAGTACCACCATCGCTCCCAGGGGATGCCAGACTTATCCTGAATTTTCCTACAAGTGGCTTGAGGCGGAGTTTGAGACCGTGGCCACCCGCAAGGCGGATCCATTCTACATAGCAGATCAGACGAAAAGAGAACTTTTGGAGGCGGATGCCTACTGGGAGGGTAAGACCACCAGCGAACTGGCCACTTCCCTGATGACGGAAGCGACCAGGAAAGCCATTGAACATAATATTTTTACCCCCGGAAACTATTTTTACAACGGTGTGGGACATGTCACCGTACAATATGATAAAGTGCTTGCCGTCGGATATGAGGGCATTATCGCCCAGGTGGAGGACGAGCTTGCAAAGTGTGATCCCGGCGACCAGGACTACTGCACCAGAAGCCAGTTTTTACAGGCCGTGCTCATCAGCTGCCGGGCGGTGGTCCGTTATGCCCTGCGCTATGCGGAACTGGCGGAGAAGGAAGCCGCTGCCTGCTCTGACGGGGGCAGGAAGCAGGAACTGTTACAGATTGCGTCCAACTGCCGCCGGGTGCCTGCAAAGGGGGCGACAAGCTTTTATGAGGCATGCCAGAGTTTCTGGTTCGTACAGCAGCTTTTGCAGATCGAGTCCAGCGGGCATTCCATTTCCCCCGGACGCTTTGACCAGTATATGTACCCTTATTATAAGAAAGACCTGGACAGCGGCAGGCTGACCAGGGAATTTGCCCAGGAACTTCTGGACTGCATCTGGGTGAAACTGAACGATCTGAACAAGTGCCGCGACGCTGCCAGTGCGGAGGGCTTTGCGGGCTACAGCCTGTTCCAGAACCTGATCGTGGGCGGCCAGGACAGGGACGGGAATGATGTGACTAACGATCTGTCCTTTATGTGCATTACTGCGTCCAAGCATGTATTTCTGCCTCAGCCTTCGCTGTCCATCCGTGTGTGGAACAAGACGCCCCATGCGCTGATGCTGAAGGCGGCGGATCTGACCAGGACGGGGATCGGACTTCCCGCTTATTACAATGACGAGGTAATCATCCCCTCCCTGCTGAACATGGGGCTGACCATGGAGGATGCCAGGGAGTACAATATTATCGGCTGTGTGGAGCCCCAGAAGGCGGGTAAGACGGAAGGCTGGCATGACGCGGCTTTCTATAACATGTGCCGTCCCTTGGAGCTGGTGTTTTCCAACGGTTATGACAAGGGAGAAAGGATCAGTATCGAGACCGGCAGGGTGGAGGACATGACCACCTTTGAGGAGTTTTACGACGCTTATAAGAAGCAGATGAACTACAATATTTCCCTGCTGGTGAATGCGGACAACGCCATCGATGTGGCTCATGCCACACGCTGCCCGCTGCCTTTCCTCTCCTGTATGGTGGACGACTGCATCAAGAGGGGTAAGACGGTGCAGGAGGGCGGAGCAGTCTATAACTTTACCGGCCCCCAGGGCTTCGGCATCGCCAATATGGCAGATTCCCTCTATGCTGTCAAGAAGCTGGTGTTTGAGGAGAAGAAGGTGACCCTTGCTGAGTATAAGCGTGCCCTTGCCATGAATTACGGACAGGGCTTTGACGAGATCACGGCGGCGGAGATCGTGACCCAGATCGTGAAGGAAATGGATGCAAAGGGTATGGAAGTAGGCGAGGATCAGATCGCCGCCATGATTGCCACTGTCATGAGCGAGGAACTACCCGCGGAGGAAAAGAAAAAATATGAGGCGCTTCGGGCAATGATCGATGAGGTGCCCAAGTTCGGAAACGATATCGAGGAAGTGGACATGTTTGCAAGGGATGTGGCATATACCTACACCAGGCCTTTGCTGCATTATAGAAATCCCAGGGGAGGACGGTTCCAGGCCGGACTGTACCCCGTATCCGCCAATGTGCCCCTGGGCGCCCAGACAGGGGCCACCCCTGACGGCAGGCTGGCACACACGCCTGTGGCGGACGGTGTGTCCCCCTCCGCAGGCAAGGATGTGCATGGCCCCACCGCGGCGGCAAACTCCGTGTCCAAGCTGGATCACGGCATTGCATCCAACGGTACCCTGTTTAACCAGAAGTTCCACCCCACGGCGCTTTCCGGGGAGAAGGGGCTGGAGAATTTCGTGGCGCTGATCCGCTCTTATTTTGACCAGAAGGGAAGCCACATGCAGTTTAACGTGGTGGACAGGGAGACGCTGCTGGATGCCCAGAAGCATCCCGAGAAATATGCACACCTGGTAGTCAGGGTGGCGGGGTACAGCGCGCTGTTCACTACCCTTTCCAAGTCGCTGCAGGATGATATTATAAGGCGGACGGAGCAGGGATTTTAAGTCTCCCAAGCTATGAAAGCAGTTTGAAGAACGCAAAGGCAGCGCTCTTTCCGTCAGGGCTGTAAACCGGAGAAGCGGAGACGATAGGTTTTGGACCGGGAAAGCGGAAATGGGAGGCTATTTGCCGGAGGAATAAAGGACAATGGATTATTTACAGACAAAGGGACGTATTTTTGACATACAGCGTTATTCCATCCATGACGGCACAGGGATCCGGACGATCTGTTTCCTGAAAGGGTGTGTCCTTCGGTGCAAATGGTGCTGTAATCCGGAGTCCCAGGAGTATGGCATTCAGGAGATGATTGTTCGGGGCAAGGCCAAGGTCATAGGGCAGGACGTCACTGTGGCGGAGGTCATGGAGACGGTGGAGAAGGACAGACCTTATTATAACCGTTCCGGCGGCGGGCTGACCCTGTCCGGCGGCGAAAGTCTCTGCCAGCCGGAATTTGCAAGGGATCTGCTCCATGCAGCAAAGGCGGTGGGCATCAATACGGCCATGGAGAGCATGGCCTGCGCCAAATGGGAGGTGATCGAACAGATCCTTCCTTATCTGGATCATTACCTGATGGATATCAAGCATATGAACAGCGCGAAGCACAAGGCATTTACCGGAAAAGGCAATGAACTGATGCTGGGGAATGCCAGGAAGATCGCCTCTTATCGGGGAACAAGGCTCAGCATCCGTGTGCCTGTGATCCCCACCTTTAACGACAGCCCCGAGGAGATACGGGACATCGCGGTGTTTGCGGATAAGCTGCCCGGGGTGGATGACATTTATCTGCTTCCCTATCACAGGCTGGGGCAGGATAAGTATGAGGGGCTGGGCAGGAAATATGAGCTGCCGGACATTCTTCCGCCGGAGCCGGAGCATATGCATATGCTGAAAAAGGTGGTGGAGACCAGCTCGAAGCTGAGATGCCAGATCGGGGGCTAAGTGTGCAAAGATTCCGCTTTGCGGAATCTTTGCACACGGAAGAATCGCTGAAGCGATTCTTCTGGACTTGCATCGACTGTTCTTGACAACAGAATTCATTCTGTTGTATGTGCCGGTCTTGCACCGGGGGGTTGAGTGTTTCCGGTGCTGCATGGGGATTACAGGCTGGACGTTGATATGAGGAACAGATGGATTGCGCATAATAATAAAGAAAATAGCAGGATTCCTGGCATTTCTGATATTTGGTTTTATAGGGCTGTGCCTGATTGTTTTCCTGTTTGTGTCAAAAGGCCACAGCTTTGACCTGTCGGACGATTACCGCCAGGTGGATGGCTGGACAGGTATAGTATTCAGGGATAATTGGGCGGATCAGGATTTTAAGAGATGCTTCTGGGGAATTCGGGTGTCGGACTGTTATAGTGATTTTCAGGAACACATGGATTTCGACAGAGACAGTTTCGAGTATAAAATCTTAAGCGACAGGATGGATACGCGCTATGTCACCCAGATCGTCCTGTCACCGGATGGGAAGAATATTTTATTTGTGGAGAGTATATACAGGGGTACTGGCGTGACTGACGATGAGGATGTCTATTATCGGGTATATGAGATAGAAGAGGATTCCTTCATTACCATATATGAGGGATTCAGGGAATTCTTCCGGGTTGACTGGAAAGGATACCTCCCCGAGGTGAATTGAGGAAGAAATGAAAATGTATATAGCGGATAAGTATTGGAATAATTACATAGGCGATACGGATGACAGTATGACACTGGTGGAGTATCTGGCGGACAGGCAAAAGGAGGAAATTTCCCTGGGGGAAATATTTTCCGACACCGGGCTGGATCAGCTGGACGGCGATTTCCGTCAGCGTGAGGCTCCTCTGACTGTTGTCCTGGCAAATGTGGATTCAGACTATGACGAACCGGAAGCGGAGTTCTATTATGCCATAGACCTGATCACCGACCTTGCGGCATTGCTTTTGGAGTGTAAGGTAAACGGAAGCGTGAATCTGTGTGAATTATCGGGAGAAGATTTGGATACGCCTGTATCTGATGTCCGCATTACGGCCACCCCGCAGGAACACGAAATGATGAATAAGGCGCTTGCTGATTTCGTGTCCGAGCCTCTTGCCTATGATCTCAGTGAGATGTGTGCGGAGGAGGATATGTTGGAAATGGCGCAGATCTGCGGGGAATTGAGGAGCGAACTGTACGGGGATTAGTACAGCGTTTCGCAATTTGCCGAATGTTATACCAGGATTTTTCAGACAAGGAGGTATTATTAATGGCGGTTACGATTCTGGAGGTAAATCGGGAAAGCTGTCCGGCAGCACGGGGGCAGAAAGAACCCCGGTAATAGGAATAACGGACAGTACAGGCGCTTATTGTTTGGGAGGTATCCTGATGGGAGTTTATCTGAATCCAGGGAATGATAGCTTTGCAGAAGCAATTCACTCGGAAATTTATGTGGATAAGACGGGGTTGATTGCATGGACTAATCGATATTTGAATACGGAGCAAAAATATCTCTGTGTCAGCAGACCCCGGCGCTTTGGCAAGTCAATGGCGCTCAGGATGCTTGCTGCCTATTATGGAAGCGGCCGTGATTCCAGGGAGTTATTTGCAGGACGGAGGATAGAGAATGATCCGTCCTATGAAGAATACCTGAACCAGTATGATGTGATTTTACTGAATATGCAGCAGTTTTTGATCCGCGCTAAAGATCAGGATGTGACAGGTTGTCTTGAGCAGTCGGTGATCAGGGATATCCGTAAAACATATGGAGATCTGTTTTCGGAGCAGGAAACGATCCTGGCCGTTGTGCTGGAGCAGATTTACGCGGAGACAGGGAAGAAATTCATCTTCCTGATCGATGAGTGGGACTGCGTGATGCGTGAGAGGCAGGAGTCGGAGGAACTCCAGAAGCAGTACCTTGACTTCCTGCGGAACCTGTTGAAGGACCAGCCCTATGTGGCTCTGGCCTACATGACGGGGATCCTCCCGGTGAAGAAATACGGGCAGCACTCCGCCCTGAACATGTTCTGGGAATATTCCATGACGGACCAGGGATTCCTTGAGGAGTATACCGGGTTCACGGAAACGGAGGTACAGGAACTGTGCGAACGGTATGGTATGGATTTTGCGGAGGCGGGAAACTGGTATGACGGCTACCGCTTCGTGGAGTTCCGGCATATATATAACCCCAAGTCCGTGGTGGAGGCCATGCTTCGCCACAGGTTTTTTAACTACTGGACGACCACGGAGACTTATGACGCCCTGAAGGTGTACATGGACATGGACTATGACGGGCTGCGCCAGAGCATCGTGCAGATGCTGGGAGGAACCCCCGTCAGGGTGAACACGCTCAGCTTTCGGAACGACATGCGCAACCTGGCATCAAGGGATGACGTGCTGACCCTGCTGATCCACCTGGGATACCTGGCCTACGACCAGGAGAGGGAGGAGGCGTTCATCCCCAACCGGGAGATCGTCAGGGAGTTCGAGAACGCCATGGGCGTGGGCGGGTGGCCGGAGGTCATGCGTGTGCTCAGGGCATCGGAGCAGCTCCTGGAGGACACATTGCGGTGTGAGGCGGAAAGGGTCGCGGAGGGGCTTGACAGGGCGCACATGGAGGTGGCATCGATTTTGACCTACAACGATGAGAACTCGCTTGCCTGTTCGATCAGCCTTGCATACTACAGCGCCAGGAAGGATTACAGGATCATCCGGGAACTGCCCGCAGGGAAAGGATTTGCGGATGTGGTGTTTTTGCCATTATCCTTTGGCAAAAAGCCTGCGCTTGTGGTAGAATTGAAATATGACAAATCCGCAGACACCGCCATACAGCAGATCAAAGACAGGCAGTATACCAGGGCGCTGGAGGGATATTCCGGTGAGATCCTGCTGGTGGGGGTGAACTATGATAAGGATAACAGGAACAAGCCCCACAGCTGTGTGATTGAAAAATTGGGATACGGGATGTGATCTGCCGGAACAGATTATGGTGAGGGTAATATGGAATTAATTAATGAACTTACAAAGTGTCTTGGAAGTATGGATTACAGTATGTTCGATGAAGATTGTATCAATGAATTGCTTGACAGCAGAGACAGCGCCCCTTTTGATACGGAATGGTGTAGGGTTGAAAAGGAAATCGCTGCTTTGAAAAATGATCAAAATTATAATGAGGAAATAGAAAAAGAGCAAAGTAAGGTAAGAGAAACAGTTTTTCTGACAGTGGGACGGAATGTCGGGGGCGAATTATCAGGATATGTTTCTGATGATTTTGGATTGATCTATGACAGCCTTGTATTGAATTATAGGGATGAATGGCTTGATAAGCTTATTGAAGAATATAAAAACCAGAGGATTCCAGCAGGGGAACTCTGAAATAACTTCAAGTTTTCCAATGCGAAAACGACACAATTCCAACATTATGTATGTTGACTTGTGTGGTATATAGACTTATAATAAAACAAGAATCAACAAAAACAGGAGGAATCAAAATGCAAAACGAGTATGAAATCAAAAAAGAGATTTGTGACATCGGCAAGAGGATCTACAACAGGAACATGGTTGCCGCAAATGACGGCAACATCTCTGTCAAGCTCAGCGATAACGAGTTCCTTTGCACTCCTACCGGCGTATCCAAGGGCTTTATGACCCCTGAGTACATCTGTAAGGTGGATGCACAGGGCAATGTGATTCAGGCCAACGGCAGTTTCAAGCCCTCATCCGAGATCAAGATGCACATGAGGGTGTATCAGGAGAGACCTGACGTAAACAGCGTGGTACATGCCCATCCCATGTATGCGACCACTTTCGCTATCGCGGGCATTCCCCTGACCCAGCCCATTATGCCTGAGGCGGTGATCGCCCTTGGCTGTGTGCCCATTGCGAAATACGGCAGACCTTCCACCATGGAAATCCCTGATGCGGTATCCGAGTATGTACAGTACTTTGACGCAGTCCTGCTGGAGAATCATGGCGCTTTGACCTATTCTGATTCCCTGTTGAGCGCATATCTGAAGATGGAATCCGTTGAGTTCTACGCACAGCTGCTGTATCAGTCCAAGATGCTTGGCGGTCCCAAGGAGTTCACTCCCCAGCAGGTGGAGGATCTGTATGAGATCAGGAGGCAGTTCGGCATGAAGGGACGTCATCCTGCAAATCTCTGTCCTGCCTTAAAGGAAGGCACTCCCAGCTGCCATAACTGCGGCGGAAATTGTGGCGAGCATAAAAAAGCGGCATCGGCATCCCCTGAACTGGTGGCGGAGATCACCAAAAAGGTACTGGAGCAGCTTGGCAAATAATCGGACAGGCATTCCTGTCATAATGAAGAGAGACCGATTATGACAAATACAGAAATCGAAACCATTGTCCGTCAGGTCTTAAGCCGCACAACGGACAGCCAGGACGGGACAGCGGCAGGGCAGGGGCTGCCTGCGGAACCTGTGGCGGCAAACGGCGGGTACGTGATTCCCACCATGCCCTTAGGGCTTGCCGTAAAGCTGATCGAGCGGATCGAGGCAAAGGCCGCGGAGTGGGATATGAGGGTGGTGACGGCCGTCTCGGACGCGGCGGGAAG
Organism: uncultured Lachnospiraceae bacterium; assembly: GCA_947385725.1. Lineage (GTDB taxonomy): Bacteria > Bacillota > Clostridia > Lachnospirales > Lachnospiraceae > Acetatifactor. Next base: position 18,249 of record CANDMD010000024.1, read on the forward strand.
ACCCGTTGCCATCCATTGTATGGACGGCGCTTACATAGGAAGTTTTGACGTGGCATTAAACAAGACTTACACATCCATTGCTTTTCAGATGTCCACCGCAGAGTTGGGAAAACTGAGCCAGCCGGGGGAGCCCCTCTATGGCATCCAGTTCACCAATGACGGTAAGATCACTATTTTCGGCGGCGGCGAAGTCTTAAAGCATAATGATGTGATCATCGGTGCGCTGGGAGTCAGCGGCGGTTCTGCGAAGCAGGATACGGATCTGGCGGCCTATGGACGTTCCGTTTTGAAGGAGGTAATAGCGTGCTTGTAAACGAAGGCATGGTACAGGACATTGTACAGGAAGTTGTGGCACAGCTTCAGATCGCCGAGCCTGTGACAAAAAGCCATGGCGTGTTCACCGATATGAACGAGGCCATTGCGGCGGCGAAGGAGGCTCAGGCGGTGGTACGCAGAATGTCTCTGGACCAGAGGGAACAGATTATCAGCAACATCCGCAGAAAAACCCATGAGAATGCGGAGACATTGGCCAGAATGGGCGTAAACGAGACAGGAATGGGCAATGTGGGGCATAAAATTTTAAAGCATCACCTGGTGGCGGATAAGACACCGGGTACGGAGGACCTGAAGACAACGGCGTGGTCCGGTGACAGGGGACTGACCCTGATCGAGATGGGACCTTTTGGCGTCATCGGTGCGATCACTCCCTGCACCAATCCCAGCGAGACGGTCATCTGCAATTCCATCGGCATGATCGCAGCGGGAAATACGGTAGTGTTCAATCCCCATCCCCAGGCGATCAGGACATCCATTTTTGCACTGAACATGATCAATGAGGCTTCCCTGGAGGCGGGCGGGCCGGACAATGTGGCTTGTACTGTCACAAAGCCTACGCTGGAGACCAGCAATATCATGATGAAGCATAAGGACATCCCTCTGCTTGCGGCTACAGGCGGTCCCGGTGTGGTTACCGCGGTTCTTTCCTCCGGAAAGAGGGGCATTGGCGCAGGCGCGGGCAATCCCCCTGCGGTGGTGGACGAGACGGCGGATGTGCGCAAGGCGGCGGAAGATATCGTGAATGGCTGTACCTTTGACAACAATCTCCCCTGCATCGCGGAGAAGGAGATCGTGGCGGTGGACTCCATCGCGGATGAACTGATGCATTATATGATTTCCGAGCAGGGCTGCTACCTGATCTCCAAGGAGGAGCAGGATAAGCTGACCTCCGTCGTGCTGACACCCAAGGGACTGAACCGAAAGTGCGTGGGACGTGATGCGAAGACGCTGCTGGGCATGATCGGTGTCACCGTTCCCGACAATATCCGCTGTATCGTGTTTGAGGGAGAGAAGGAGCACCCCCTGATCGCGGAGGAACTGATGATGCCCATCCTGGGCATGGTCCGCGCGAAGGACATCGATGACGCCATTGAGAAGGCCGTATGGCTGGAGCATGGAAACCGTCATTCCGCGCACATTCATTCCAAGAACATTGACAATATCACAAAATACGCGAGAGCCATCGACACGGCGATCCTGGTAAAGAACGCTCCCTCCTACGCGGCGCTTGGCTTTGGGGGAGAAGGTTACTGTACTTTTACCATTGCCAGCCGTACCGGCGAGGGACTGACCAGCGCGAAGTCCTTCACCAAGAGCAGGCGATGCGTGATGGCGGACAGCTTATGCATACGCTAACACGGTGAAAAGAAATTCTAAGGCGTCAGAGGACGCCGCCTAAGAATTTCTATGTTTCGCCGGTGAAAAGAAAATCTAAGGAAACAAAGTACGTTTTCTAAGAATTTCTATGTTTCGCCGGAAAGAATCGCGGGGCGATTCTTTCGAAGAGGAAAACTCCAAGGAAGAAAACTCCGGGATGGAGAAATTTCAAACAGAACTTCTCGGAAAACGGGATCCGGAGAAAATATTTTTGTAAAATAGATGAAAGCGGAAAGGAGTAAAGAAATGGCTGATACAGCGCAAATAGAAGCGATTGTAAAGCAGGTGCTTGCCAATATGGCAGGTTCCGGCGCGACGGCGCCCGCAGCGGGCGGCGTATCTGACGGAGCGATTCCCAAGACCGCGCATGTGGCAATGCTCACAAGCCTGGAGCACTTTGATGTAAAAGAGTTTCCCATGCCTGAGGTGGGGGATGACGACATTCTGGTGAAGGTTGAGGGATGCGGCGTCTGCGGTACGGATGCCCATGAGTTCAAGAGAGATCCCTTTGGCCTGATCCCTGTGGCTCTGGGTCACGAGGGCACAGGCGAGATCGTGAAGATGGGCAGGAACGTGAAGAAGGACAGCGCCGGCAAGGATCTGAAGCTGGGTGACAAGGTGGTTACCTGTATGATCTTCAAGGACAACCCGGATATCACCATGTATGACCTGAATAAGCAGAATGTGGGAGGCGCGGATGTATACGGGCTGCTTCCTGACGACGATATTCACCTGAACGGCTGGTTCTCCGATTATATTTTGATCAGGGGCGGTTCCACCGTGTTTAATGTGAGCGACCTAGATCTGTATTCCAGAGTGTTGATCGAGCCCTGTGCGGTACTGGTTCACGCTGTGGAGCGTGCCAAGAGCACCGGCATCCTGCGCTTCAACTCCAGGGTTGTGGTACAGGGCTGCGGCCCTATCGGCCTGATCTGTATCGCGATTCTGCGCACAATGGGCATTAACAATATCATCGCAGTGGACGGTGAGAATAAGCGTCTGGAATTTGCGAAAGAGTTGGGTGCTTCCGACTATGTGAACTTTAAGGATCACAAGGGGATCGAGGCGCTTGCAGGAGCTGTGGAGGAGAAATTTGACGGACATCTGGCAGATTTCGCATTCCAGTGTACCGGCTCCCCCGCAGGACATTCCAATATCTATAAGTTCATTCGCAACGGCGGCGGACTTTGTGAACTGGGATTCTTTATCAACGGCGGAGACGCGACCATCAATCCTCACTTTGACATCTGCTCCAAGGAGATCACAACGGTGGGGTCCTGGGTGTACACGCTGAGAGACTACGCGACAACCTTTGATTTCCTGAAGAGCGCGAAGAAGATAGGGCTTCCCATCGATAAGCTGATCACTCACACATATCCTTTGGAGGAGATCAATGAAGCTTTGAAGACCAATCTTGCCATGACAGGATTGAAGATCGCTATCATCAACAAATAGTGATGATACAGAAATGAGGCAGCTATGGAAGAGGCGGTAGGACTTTTGGAGGTATACGGGCTGGCCTGCGCGTTTCTCGCGGCGGACGCGGGATGTAAGGCGGCAAATGTCAGACTGGAGACCTTCGATAAAAATAAACCAGCAAACGCAGACGCGTTGCCGGTGCCTTTGTTGGTAACGGTCAAATTCCGGGGGTCTGTGGCGGATGTGGAAGCCGCTATGGCGGCAGGGGAGGCGATGGCCAAATCCCTGACAGGAATCGTGCAGCGGTATATTATCGCGAGACCTACGGAAGATACGGAAAAGATGTTGAAGCTGAACGCATTTGACAGAAACTGATAAGCGGACGGAAACAGAAGGTCCGAGGGGAATGAAGCCTTGGTGGAAACAGGAAGCCCGAAGGGAATGAAGCCCTGACGGAAACTGGATATATGCAGCGACGGAATAAGAAAGGAGAACTTTATGGCACAGGAAGCATTAGGAATGGTGGAAACAAGAGGTCTGACAGCAGCGATTGAGGCCGCTGATGCCATGACCAAGTCAGCGGAGGTTACCCTGGTGGGTACGGAGAAGATCGGATCCGGTCTGGTAACGGTTATGGTGCGCGGCGACGTAGGCGCTGTGAAGGCGTCTGTGGAGAGCGGTTCCGCAGCCGCAAGCAGACTGGGTGAACTGGTAGCGGCACACGTGATTCCCCGTCCTCACACGGATGTGGAGAAGATTCTTCCCAAGATCTAAGTGTGAGAAGAAAATCTAATCGCTTGCGGCAAAGGCCGCTTCGCGAAGATTTTCTACGACGCAAAAGCAGCGCCTTTCTCACACAGAAGAATGCCAAGAGCGGGCATTCTTCTTATGGAATGTTTGTGCCGCCGGAGGCGGCATGACGGGAAGCAGAAGAAGGAGCCAGTCAATGAGCAATACATCATTAGGTTTTATCGAGATCTCAGGTGTGGTTGCCGCAGTGGATGCACTGGATATCATGTGCAAGGCATCCGGCGTGGAACTGGTCACCTGGGAGAGAAAACTGGGCGGACGGCTTGTCACCATTGTGGTTATGGGTGATGTGGCGTCTGTCACGGAGGCGGTGGAAAACGCCTCAAAGAACGCGATCAAGAAGCCTGTGGCAAGCGGTGTGATCGCAAATCCCCACGAGGAGATATGGCGTCTTGTGAAATTGAGCGCCAGCCGGTTCAGGGATAAACAGGAAGTGAGCACACTGGATGCGCAGACGATCCAGGAAGTCTAAGAGAGCGCTGATGAAAGTAAGCAGCACATCAATTTTAAAACAGGAGGAAATGAAATGGCACAGGAAGCATTAGGAATGGTAGAAACAAGAGGTCTGGTGGCAGCAATTGAGGCAGCGGATGCAATGTGTAAGGCGGCGAACGTTACCCTGGTAGGTACGGAGAAGATCGGATCCGGTCTGGTGACCGTGATGGTACGCGGCGATGTAGGCGCCGTGAAGTCTTCCGTGGAGGCTGGTTCCGCAAGCGCATCCAAGCTGGGCGAACTGGTAGCTACCCATGTAATCCCTCGCCCTCATACGGATGTGGAGATGATCCTTCCCAAAATCAAATAGGTGTGAATTCTATTATTAGAGCAGTACCGCAGGCATGCCGGCGGTACGCGGGGGTGTAAACATGGAACAACAGACAGTTGAAGCAATCACGAAAGCGGTTCTTGAAACCATCAGCAAAATGGATCACAGGACCAATGGCTATCAGGTTCCGGTGGGTGTGTCCGCAAGGCATATCCACCTGACCCAGCAGGATGTGGAAACCCTGTTCGGTGAGGGCTATCATTTGACGAAGAAGAAGGATCTTATGGGAGGACAGTTTGCAAGTAATGAGACTGTCACCATTGTTGGCATCAAGCTTCGGGCAATTGAGAATGTGAGAGTCCTGGGGCCTGTGAGAAAGGCATCCCAGGTGGAGATCTCCGCTACGGACGCCATGAAGCTGGGCATCGCGGCGCCCATCCGGGAGTCCGGGAATGTGGCTGCCAGCGCCCCTATCGCGGTAGTGGGTCCCAAGGGCGCGATCTACATGAGGGAAGGCTGCATCATCGCCATGCGCCATATCCACATGGCGCCTGCGGACGCGCTGGCGGCAGGGGTTCACGACGGTGACATCGTGTCGGTAAAGGCAGACAATGAGAGAGGCACTGTGTTCAACCAGGTAAAGATCCGTGTGGATGACAGCTTTACCCTGGAGATGCACATTGACACCGATGAGGCGAATGCCAGCAAGATCAAGACCGGCGACAAGGTCACGATCATCAGGGAACTGTAAAGGTATCAACGGAACAGGTTTTTGACGGAATGCAAGAATATCTGGCGGGCGGACAGTCAGCTGTCCGTCCGCACAACAGGAGATGGACGCCATGGTGATAGGTAAGGTGGTTGGAAGCATTGTTTCTACCCGCAAATGTGAAAATCTGATCGGTAATAAGTTCATGATCATTGAACCATTGGAGGAGATGGCATCAGGTGTCTCCAAATTTGTGGCCATCGACAATATCGGTGCCGGGATCGGGGAAACGGTTCTGGTGGTGACAGGCAGCGGCGCCAGGGTGGGCATGGAGAATGTGCCTGTGGACGCTGCAATCGTCGGAATTGTGGACGAGAAATGATCTGTAATATGAAAGTCGGAAACAAAGATTTTGGACAGAAAGCCGAAAATAAAAATTTCAGACAGGAAGCCGAAAATAAAAATTTCAGACAGAAAGCTGGAAACAGGGATCTCAGACAGGGAGAAATATGACATGATTGCATGGGAACGCAGCTTTGACTTTGAGGATGGGGCTGTCTGAGCCGATACGATGTTTCAGAATGGATGATTATGATGGAAATTCAGGAGTTAAAGCAGATCTTACAGAATGTGGGCGCGGTGGGTGCCGGCGGCGCTGGCTTTCCAACCTACGCGAAGCTGGATGAGCGCGCCGAGGTGATACTGATGAACTGTGCGGAGTGCGAACCTCTGCTCAAGCTTCACAGGCAGCTGCTGGGACAGTGCTCCGGAGAGATTTTGAAAGCCTTTGACATGATCGCCCGGACCGTGGGCGCGAAAGAGGCTGTTATCGGTATTAAAAGAGAATATAAGGCGACTTTGAAAGCCATAGACAGATACATAGACGCATACCCCAACATGCGTGTCCAGCTTCTGGACGGTGCATACCCCATGGGGGACGAGGTGGTGCTGATCTACGAGGCCACGGGAAGGGTGATCCGCCCCGGAGGGCTTCCCATTGAGGAGGGCGTGGCGGTCTTCAACGTGGAGACGGTCTACAATGTATACCGCGCGGTAGAGAGGGACATCCCTGTGATCGACAAACTGGTGACCGTGGTGGGGGAGGTGGAACATCCCATCACGGTCAGGGTTCCGCTGGGAACGTCGCTGAAGGACGTGGTGGCATACGCGGGGGAGGTAACCGTTAAGGATCCCGCATACCTGGTGGGCGGTCCCATGATGGGAAACCTGGCGGAGGAGACGGCGGTGGTGACCAAGACCACCAACGCGGTGATTGTGCTGGACAAATCCCACTCGCTGATACAGAGGAAGAACCGGAATGCGGCCATCGATTTAAAGCGCGCGGCTTCCTCCTGCTGCCAGTGTGAGACCTGTACCAGCC
>CANDMD010000025.1 GCA_947385725.1 uncultured Lachnospiraceae bacterium
GTGCCGGTTGTCCCCGTGTGCCAGACCAGGATCCCTCCCCAGGGATTCCCCTCCACCTCTGCTTCCAGTTTTACCTCATATGCATAATTCTTCTCTGAGCTGTACGCCGGCCGCGGTGTTTCCGTGTCTGCCGACGCGGTAAGCCTATGCCCTTCCAGCGCCATCCTGATCGTACAGCCTGTGAGGAAACAGGAGGTTTTCCGCAATGCCGTGAGATACCTGCTCCTGCCGTTTTGGTATTCCACCAGCGCCATGGCAACGGCATCGGAGGCTTCCTTTACACGTATGATCCTCAGGGCATAGCCGGTCATCTTTTCCGTGTCAAATTTTATTCCCAGATCCATGTACTGTCCTGCACTGCCAAAGCCCTGTCCCGCAGTCTTTGCGGGGTCGGCCTTCACTGTCAGGGCCATGTCGCCCCCATGGCTGTTCCTGGGTGTATACCGGATCCTGGCGCCCTGTGTGTTCTGATACAGACCGGCGCCCACGCTGCCGTTTCCCGTCTCGCCATACTTCCAAGCCGGAACGCTTTCGTCCATTTTCCAGCTTCCAAAGGAAGCGGAATCCACCTCGATATCCTCCGGCTTCCCACAGTCAAAGGTCCATCTGCCCTTCTCAACCACTGCCTGGTTTCCCTCCGGCAGCCCGGAGAAATCCGTGAACAGATGCCTCCTGTCCACCTCCCCCGCACCCACAGCCTCCAACCTGACAGCTGCCGCCGCTTCCCCTGTCAGGCTTCCTTTCACCCTGGGGCAGATCACGGCTTTCATATGCCTTCCCTCATCAGCCGCTGTCAGGCGATAGATCCTCAGCGGATGATCCGGCCTGGATACGCCGCAAAGCACCTCCTCCCCGCCATTGCACCGGTACCAGCTGATCTCAGACACATCCTCCCTCTCCCGGACGGACAGCTGATAGTCCAGCGTCAGCGCTTCACCCTCCTTTCGGATACGTGGAGCCTGTACGAACACAGGCGCCTGCAGCAAATAAGGTTCCACCGTCAGCTCCGCTGCCGCTTCCAGGCCGCTTTCCGTGCCGGCATGAAGGATCACTTTCCTGGCCTCCGCGCCATGGTTGCAGCCCTCCACAATACAGGAATTTTCCGAATCCTGTCGTATCCTTACGAAGGCCGCGTCCTCGGCTCCCACGGAAAAGAGTATCCTTTCCCTGCAGATCTCATGAGAAAACAGATACGCCTGTGCGGTAAACCGGGCGGAAGCTTCACCGGATATCACACTGTCTCTGTCTGCGGACATGGCAAGCAGCGTGGGAAGCCCTGTCTTGCCGACGTTCCGTGCCTGTTCCAGCACTCCCAGGGGATCCCAGCCGTCACTGCCTCCCAGCAGGTTTCCCACGTTGACGCAGCGCTGCCCCTCCTGTTCAAACAGGTACGCCTCCAGAGCCTTTTTCCCCTCCAGCCGCACGGTTTCCGGCGCCCCCTCGCCGCCCAGGACCACAGGCTGCCCGTTGCGGCTGACCTGGTACTGGTAGCACCTCAGGGAAGCTTTCGGGTATTTCGTCCAGCCCAGATTCACACTGTCTCTGGTCTCATAGCGGCAGTCAAGCAATGTGACAGGGCCTCCCTCCTTGGTCAGATATTGATGGCACTCTCCCTCTTTCCCCCTGATCCAGCTGCGGAAAAGGCAGTTTATAAACACGTCCCCGGTTTCCCCGGCCTGGAATACAGGACGTCCTCCGTAGAAGTCAAAGTCGCAGCCCACATAGACGGCATTTCCGTTCAGGGCGTCGTCCGTACTCTCGAAATGACAGTTCACGTACAGAGCCCGATCCGCCCCACAGATGGGATTCAGGTTCAGGCGGCTGACAAACATGCAGTTTTTCGCAAAAAGCTTCTCCCCCTGCTGGATGGCCAGCTGTGCCTGGGTGATTGTCTCCGTCCGCTTCGGATAATTCAGTGCGGGATTTAACGGATACACCAGATCCACGCTGCAGTAATTTCCCAGAGTAAGGCCACTGACCCACAGCTCCTCCACCTGGAAATGTATCATGGTATAATTGCCGTTGCAGGCATGGGATTGCCCCCTGTTACCGGCAATCACCACATCCTCGGGATTTTCAGACAATCCCTCGATCCTCAGAAAACCGCATTTGACATGCATGCCAAAAGGAAGGGCGTCCCCTTCCCTTTTCTGCATCACATCCACCGCCTCCGGATCGTCGATCCAGTAGACATCGGGCGCGACATATATCGTTACCGGAAATCCGGGACGGCTCCCGGAAAGTTCCGGCGCGGCAAACGCTTCCCTGATGTCACGATACAGATGCTGTCCGGAAGCCGCTTCCCCGTCCGTCATGCCGCCGTCCAGCAATATGGTCCTCTCATTCAGCTGCCGGAACTCCCCCTGGTACCAGAATCCGTTTTCCGCCAGTCTGACCTCCCGTTCCCTGTCCTTCATGCCAACCTCCATGCGGCTCAATCCGCATTATTCCGCTCCGCAGAATCCCAAATCAGAAGAAGAAATGCCCGCAAAGCAGGCGCTTCCCACTCACGCCGTCTGTTCATCGCAGTACTGCTCCTCAAAGTGCTCCACAAGCATAGGTCTTGCGAAATAGAATCCCTGGAACATATCGCAGCCCACCGTCACCAGGAATTCCACCTGCTCCTTCGTCTCAACGCCCTCCGTTATGACAGGCATACCCAGCTCCTTGGACATGGCAATGATATTTTTCAGGATCGTACTGCTCCGCTCCACATTCTTGGTTTCCTGCAGAAATATCATATCGATCTTTAATATATCCGCATGAATATCTTTCAGCATACCCAGCGAGGAATATCCGCTGCCAAAATCGTCAATTTCGATCTCATACCCCAGGGCGTGCAGTCCGTCCAGCGTCCTCATGTTTTCCTGTATATTTTCCATCAACGCCGATTCCGTGATCTCCAGTTTCAGCTTCTTGATATCAAAATCATATTTCTCCGCCAGTTCACGGAAGGTATCACAGATATCCAGATAATAGAAATCCTTTGTGGATATGTTTACGGAGATGGAGTACTTCTCAATGCCGCTCTTCTTCCATTCCTCCAGCTTCCTGGCAGCGCTTTCCCACATATACAGATCCAGCTTATGGATCAGGCCCGCCTTCTCCAGGGTGGGAATAAACAGTCCGGGGCTGACCATTCCCCTCTCAGGATGGATCCAGCGCACCAGAGCCTCCGCCCCTACAATACTGTTGTCGTTGGCAATCTGTGGCTGAAGGAACATATGGAACTGTCGTTCCTCTATGGCACGGTCAAATTCACCCAGCACTTCCTTCTCCTTCATGATGTGCTCCAGCAGCTCATCCTGGTAAAAACAGATGGTCTGCCCGTAATTGCCGCGCATGGTATCTATCGCCATGATCGCCTTGTCATACATGGTCCATACCGGTTCCGTCACATCCCTGATCTCATAGACGCCGATATAATAATGCAGCTTAAAGGAACTCACCAGATCCAGCTTCCTGAGCGCCTCTATCTGTTCATAGACCTCTTTCTCATGAAATCTTTCCTTGGGCATCAGGATGCAGAACTTATCCGCAAAGATACGGGCTACCACCGTCTTTTCATCCAGGGCGGCGGTAATCATCTTTGCCTGGGCGATCAAAAGCCGGTCTCCCACATCCGCTCCGTAAAGCTCGTTGACCAGCTTAAAATCCTTGACGTTGGAGCACACCATATAGTACGGCTCCTTCGCGTCGGCAAGCACCTTCTCGGCCTCCTCCTCAAAGGCGTTCCTGTTCAACAGTCCTGTCAGCATATCATGGGTGATCCTGTACTGCTCCTCCTTAAACTTCCTGACCACCTCCGTGCGATCCTCAAACTGGAAACAGCTTCCAAGCACCCTGCCCTTTTCATCCGTAAATTTCTGATATGTCACATAAATATGCATCTGTGCGTTCCCACGGGTGATCTTCCGGTCTTCCCCCATGATTCCGCCTGCATTTCCCTCGTGCTCTTCCTCCCACCTTTCCAGATATTTCTCAGCGGCCCCATGAAGGTCGTCGGAATCAGGGAAAAAATTTCTCGCCACGGGATTGATATCAATACACTTCCCGTTTTCGTCATAGGCAATGAATCCGATCACGGAATCCCTTATGATCGTGGAGTGCATCCTCTCCAGCAACACCCTGGGAGACGCATACAGGGTAAAGTAACAGACTGATAACGCCATGGAGGCATACAAAATAACGGAATAATCAAATTGAGCGTCCATAATGTAACACAGGAAATTCACCCCTGCCACACCGACCAGCTGCGCCAGGAGACCCATATATCTCATCTTATACATGCGGGGCGCCTTGACCAGGCGGTACAGCAGGGCTGCCAGACTGTACATGACAATGGTATAAACGAAGACACGATGCACATAGTGCAGCGGTTTCAGCTGTATGTTCCAGTAGGTAATTTTCAGTTTCTCATTCACCGCCGCTTCCAGTTCAAACATGTGATGTGTGAAGGTGTTGACCGCCAGGGAGACGGAATCCAGCCCCGCCAGAAAACCAATGACGCGCCTGGGCAGCACAGAGGGAGGCTCCACCCGCGTATACGCCACGGTGAACAGCAACAGATACACCGCCAGCCAGTCCGTGGACAGAAAATAGAGGCCGTCCAGAAATGTCGCCAGCCTGTGATGCCCCACCGGAACCAGGATAAATGCCGTATAACAGGCAGAGGTGATAATGGCCATCCATATCAGATGCACCACGTTACGGCAGTTCTGCACATTTTTCTTACAGGAAGCCAGCACACAGACGACCATGCTCAATATTAATAAAATCAACAGAATGACCAGTATCTGGAACATATATTTACCCCTCTGTGTCAATTATGTTCAAATGGAATAAGTCTATTATATCGCAGTAGAGATTCTTTTACAATATATCAACATTTCTTTTTCCTTTCTTTGGTAAAAAGTGACATATGGTGGGATTTCCCATAAGTCAAAAAGATCCTGCCGGAAACCGGCAGGATCAACCGCTACGTTATATCAGATATCAGATCAGTAATTCTCCGCACTCACCTCAAAATAACTCTGGGGATGATTGCATGTGGGACATACTTCGGGAGCCTTGGTACCTACAACAATATGCCCGCAGTTACGGCATTCCCAGATCTTCACTTCGCTCTTTTCAAACACTGCCGCCGTCTCTATATTCTTAAGCAGCGCCCGGTATCTCTCCTCGTGATGCTTCTCGATAGCGCCCACAAGCCGGAATTTCTCCGCCAGCTCCGGAAATCCCTCCTGCTCCGCCGTCCTGGCAAATTCCTCATACATATCGGTCCATTCAAAATTCTCACCGTCTGCCGCCGCCCCCAGATTCGCCTTTGTGTCCCCGATGCCGTTCAGTTCCTTAAACCACATCTTAGCATGCTCTTTTTCATTGTCAGCAGTCTTCAAAAACAGGGAGGATATCTGCTCATACCCTTCCTTCTTTGCCACAGACGCGAAATAGGTATACTTGTTCCTCGCCTGTGATTCGCCGGCAAAAGCCGCCTCCAGATTCTTCTCAGTCTGTGTTCCCGCATACTTGTTCATTGGTTTGTCCTCCATTCCAGTTCCTTGACTGTTGTCTTATCCCTTTCTATATCGGCTTAAAGTCGCTTGCCGGATGCTTGCACCATGGACAGATAAAGTCCTCCGGAAGCACATCGCCCTCATAGATATAGCCGCACACCGTACAGACAAATCCCTTTTTCTTTTCCTGGTCCTTCGGCGCCGTCTTGATATTTTTCTGATAGTAGGCGTACGTCACGGATGCGTCCTCCGAAAGCACGGCGCAATCCGTCACATCCGCCAGGAACAGCGTATGTGTCCCCAGATCCACGGAGGAAACCACTTTTGCAGAGATATAGGCATTGCATTCGTCCGCAATATACACGATCCCGTTGTCAGCCCTCCGGTATTCCACCGCTTCCATTTTATCCGTGTCCGCCCCGCTCTGGAATCCCCAGTGCTTATAGGTGTCAAACCTGGAATGCTCCGTCAATATTGACACGTTAAACGCTCCGGTCCTTGTGATCATATCGTGTGTGTAATTCTTTTTGTTCACCGCGACAGTGATCCGGTTGGGCTCCGTAGTCACCTGGGCCACCGTATTCACGATACATCCGTTATCCTTCTCCCCATCTCTGGCTGTCAGGATAAACAGCCCGTAAGTCAGATGGTACATCGCTTTCTTGTCCATAGCAGTTCCCTCCTGTTTTGTCCCCGCGCTAAATATATTCCAGAAGCCACTTCGTGCCCTTAGTGGCGTTCATCTCGATCAGCTTTACATACTCATCCCTTGGATCCTCGCCTGTGTAAGCGCATTTCATGGCAATGGCACGGATAGATTCCCCAAAATGCGAATGCTTCGCGCCTATGTCAAACAGCTGGTTCAAAGTCACCTTGATCGGCCGTGCATCCAGTATCCCGTTAAACACCACCTCAGCAGTATTGATCTTGAAATCCTTCACGTACATATCCCGCCAGTCGTCAAAGCCGCACCCCTGCTTCTGCCCCTCGATCATATACCAGATGCTTCCCGGATACGGAGTGCGGAGTTCTTTATACTTACCGCCAAACACCCTCATAGACCCATCTCCCTTATATAATGTTTTGTTACCCTGAGTCTATTTTACCATAAATATTATTTTCTTTCTACCTGCAAAAAAAAAATTTTCTAATTGCTTCTAGTTTTCCCCCATCTTCACCAGCTTCGCCGCCTGGTCGGCTGCGATACAGGCATCCAGGATCTCCTGGATATCGCCGTCCATCACCTTATCCAGCTTGTAGAGGGTAAGTCCGATCCTGTGGTCGGTGACGCGACCCTGGGGAAAATTGTAGGTGCGGATCTTCTCGGAACGGTCTCCTGTACCGATCTGGCTTCTCCGCATCTCCGCCTCCGCGTCATGCCGCTGCTGCTGCTCGATGTCATAAAGCTTTGTCTTCAGCAGGGCAAAAGCCTTGGCCTTATTCTGTATCTGGGACTTCTCCGTCTGGCTGTAGACCACGATGCCGGTGGGGTAATGGGTCAGGCGCACCGCGGAATCAGTGGTATTGACACACTGTCCGCCGTTCCCGGAGGCACGCATGACGTCAATCCTGATGTCCTTCTCATCGATCACAATGTCGATATCCTCATCCACCTCCGGCATCACCGCCACAGATATGGTGGACGTATGGATACGCCCGCCGCTCTCCGTCTCGGGGACACGCTGCACACGGTGTACACCGCTCTCATATTTCATCCTGGAATAAGCGCCCTGTCCGGTGATCATGAACTGCACTTCCTTCATACCGCCGATGCCGATCTCATCCACATTCAGAGTCTCCACCTTCCATCTCTGGCTCTCCGCATAATGTACATACATGCGGTAGATCTCCGCCGCAAACAGGGCTGCCTCATCCCCGCCTGCTCCCGCGCGGATTTCCACGATCACATTTTTCTCATCGTTGGGATCCTTGGGCAAAAGCAGTATCTTAAGCTCCTGCTCCAGCTCCTCGATGCGCTTTCTGCTGTCATTCAGCGTTTCCTTGATCATTTCACGCATCTCTTCGTCGCTCTCCGCCTCCAGCATCTCCAGCGAATCCTCTGCATCCTGCCTGCACTTTTTATACTCTGTGTAAGCCTCCACCACGGGGGTCAGGTCACTCTGCTCCTTCATCAGCTTACGGAAACGTTCCTGATTGTTGGTCACCGTAGGCTCATGGAGCTCGCTTAAGATCTCCTCAAAGCGTATCAATAAATCATCTAATCTGTCAAACATCCTTTTCTCCATTTCCGCGCCGCTTCCTGCACATAACAAGCACCCTTACCTATGGCGCAAAGTGCCGGACACCACCCTGTCCAGCCCCGCATAATCCTTTGTTACCTGAATCTCCCCGAAGCCCTCCCCGGACAGGATCTCACTGACGGACGCTCCCTGGTCATACCCGATCTCATAGAACAGCATACCGCCGGGTTTCAGGTATTTCCTGCATTCTCCCGTGATCCTGCGGTAAAACCAGAGTCCGTCCTCCCTGCCGTCCAGTGCGCCGAGAGGTTCATGCTCCCTCACCTCCGGCATCAGACTGCCAATGACCCCGCTGGGTATATAGGGCGGATTGGACACGATCATATCATACATCCCGTCTACTTCCCCAAACAGGTCGCTTTTGATAAAGCGCGCCTGACAATCCGGGGCAAGCAGCTTTCGGGCATTTCCCTCCGCTACAGACAGCGCCTCCTCTGAGATATCCACCCCCAGGCCGGTACAGTCATTGGAATACCGCAACAGGCTGATCAGAATACACCCCGATCCTGTACACATATCCAGAATATCCATTCCGTCCCGCAGCTCCCTCAGCGCCTCTTCCACCAGAATCTCCGTATCCTGTCTCGGAATCAGCACATGCTCATTGACGTCAAATTCCAGCCCCATGAAATCCTGCACCCCCGTAAGATGCTGCAGGGGAATCCGCCGCGCCCGGCTTTTAAGCAGGGACAGATACCTCGTCTCCTGTTCAGGAAGCACCTCTCTGTCACCGTGGGCCAGCAGGTCATTGCGATTCGTCGCACACACGTGCTCCAAAAGCAGCCTGGCCTCCAGCCCGGCTTCCTCAACCCCTGCCTCCGTCAAGGCCATTTTGCCTTTTTCATACCATTCCCTGTAGTTCATAGACTGTCCGCATCCTCTTCCCTGCCGGTGCCTTTCCCCTCGTCCGTATCTTCTGTCTCTTCCATGCCTTCCGTCTCCCAGTACTGCGGCACCTCATCGTCTGCCGTCCAGTCCTCCGTCTCCGCCATCCCGTCCTCCTCATCCTCGTAGAAGGAAGCGCCGTCATCCATCCAGGATTCATCTACCTCATAGCCGAAATTCTCATACAGATACTGCCTCCAGTCAAACACCGCCTCCACAGCCGCTATGGCGACCTCTGCCATACCCTCGTCGGGCTCTTTGGTTGTCATTCTCTGGATCAGCATGCCCGGCGCGGAGAGAATGCGCACCAGAATATTGTCGCTGCGCCCGGCCAGCCGGATGATCTCATAGGAAATGCCGGCTACCACAGGCATCAGGAGAATGCGCAGGATCACTTTCTGCGCCACATTATCCACCCTGATAAAGAAAAAGAGTATAATACTCACAAAGAACACAAAAAAGAGAAAGCTTGTGCCGCATCTTCTGTGCAGCCTTGAACTTCTCATCACATTATGAACCGTGAGAGGTCTGCCTTTCTCGACACAATTGATACATTTGTGTTCAGCCCCATGATATCTGTACAGCCGCCTGATATCTTGCATGGCGCTGATCCCCCACACGTATAAGACGAAGATCAGAATGCGGATCACCCCTTCAATGATCGCCATCAGAGACTCATTCCTCACATAACCTTTCAGGAGGGACGCAAGGAAATACGGCAGTACTACAAAAATGCCCACCGCCATTGCAATGGCGAACACAGTGACGATTACATTCAGAAACTTTTCTCCGCTTCCACCGCCCGTCTGATTCGTCCCGCCGGACTTTGCATTCTCCTCATCCTCATAGAAGGATGCGGAATAATTCAATACCCGCATTCCAAGGATCATGGAGTCTATGAAATTAAAGATTCCGCGGATAAAAGGAATCTTCTTTATCTTACTGCCATGCATCACGCCCTGGTAGTTCTCCAGTTCCACAGCGATCTCACCGTTGGGCTTTCTGACCGCAACGGCATATTTTTCACTGTTTTTCATCATAATACCTTCCAGAACGGCCTGGCCGCCGATTCCGGAATAGTGGTTATTCTTCTTCCTCGCCATGTTTCCTCCAAAAAATATTGTTGGATGCGCAAAAAAGGTTGAGATACAGCACCTCAACCTTTCCTGACTTCTTATTTAACGCCGTATTTTCTATTGAACTTCTCAATTCGTCCATCGGCTCTGGCTGTCTTCTGCTGGCCGGTGTAGAATGAGTGGCACTTGGAGCAAACTTCTACGTGAATCTCTGGCTTTGTGGAACCGGTCACGAAAGTATTGCCACAGTTGCAGGTTACGGTTGCCTGGTAGTACTGGGGATGGATACCTTCTTTCATCTCTTTCACCTCTCTATGATAATTGCATGTATGTTTGTTCTCATCCGCACTGCTTATGGAACCACAAACAGCGGTATTATTGTAACATATGGATTATGCCCTTGCAAGTACTTTTTTCATAACTTTTAAATAAATTTGTTTTTCTTGACCACCTGGACAAATTCATTGTTGTTCCTTGTCTTGGAAAACATGTCCAGGATGCGGTCTGTTGCCTCATCCGGCTTCAGGCCGTTCAGCGCCTTCCTCATAATATTGATGGCATCCAGTTCCTCACTGTTCAAGAGCAGATCTTCTCTTCTGGTGCTGGACTTGGACAGGTCGATGGCAGGGAAGATACGCTTCTCGGAAAGCTTGCGGTCAAGCACCAGTTCCATGTTGCCGGTTCCCTTAAATTCCTCGTAGATCACATCGTCCATCTTGCTTCCCGTCTCCACAAGCGCCGTTGCCAGCACCGTGAGGCTTCCGCCCCCGCGCATATTTCTGGCCGCGCCGAAGAATCTCTTGGGCATATGCAGGGCGGCAGGATCCAGACCGCCGGAAAGAGTACGGCCACTGGGGGGAACCACCAGATTGTACGCCCTGGTCAGGCGGGTAATGCTGTCCAGCAGGATCACCACGTCCTTCTTGTGCTCCACCAGGCGCTTCGCGCGCTCGATCACCATCTCGGCAACCCGCTTATGGTGCTCCGGCAGTTCGTCAAAGGTGGAATAGATCACTTCCACATTGTCCCCCACGATTGCCTCCCTGATGTCCGTAACCTCCTCCGGACGCTCGTCTATCAGCAGGATCAGCATATGCATATGGGGATTGGACCGCAGGATGGACTTTGCCACCTCTTTCAACAACGTGGTCTTACCTGCCTTTGGCGGCGACACGATCATCCCTCTCTGGCCCTTGCCCACAGGGCTGACCAGATCCATGGCTCTCATGGCGATACTGCAGCCGGGCGTCTCCAGCTTGATCCTCTCATCCGGAAAGATCGGCGTCATATCCTCAAAATTCATCCTCTTTGAGGACTCTTCAATCGTATAGCCGTTGATGGTACGGATGAACAACAGGGCACTGAACTTTTCCTGCTGTGTCTTGATCCTCTTATTTCCCCTTAAAATATCTCCGGTCTTCAATCCGAAGCGGCGGATCTGGCTGGGTGCCACATAGACGTCGTGGTCTCCCGGCAGATAGTTCTCGCAGCGGATAAAACCGTATCCGTCAGGCATGACCTCCAGGATGCCGCTGGCCTCCTCGCCGCTGTCCAGCTCCTTGGGATAATTCTTTTCATCGTAAACTTCATTCACGCGAACAGGGCGGGGAGCCTGTGTCGCTGCCCCATCCGGCCTGGATGCACTGTCGCTGCGCTGTGCACTGCCCGCCTCCGCGCGGTAGTTCGTCTCATTCCTCACACCGGGAGCTGTGGCGGCATCCGTCCTTCTGGGCGCCGGACGGCGCACAGGCTCGCTCTTCGTCTCACTTTTGGGTTCACTCTTTGTCTCGCGTTTGCTCTCTTCCAGCTGCTTCAGTCTCTCATCCTCCGCCAGCATGGCCTCCACCAGGTCGGCTTTCTTCATGGCTGAAGTTCCTTTCAATCCGCGAACTTTCGCAAGCTCCTTCAACTGTACAAGCGCCAATGATTCATATTTTTCTCTCATAAATTCCCTCCGATTTATATAGCCGTAAAAACCACCCATAAAACGTATCGTCGCATATTCCTTATGGCGGGGTACTGGCAAGATGTGTCATGGACGTGATTCCTTGACTTCATGATTGACGTATCATGCTCTCGCATCTATTATAGTACAAAGTCATCAAAATAGGAAGCATTATTTTTCTTTTTTTATGAAACCATTTCGGGTTTACACTTTCGGCTTCATTCGCTATAATATGGATGGTAATAATAGAAAAGAGGTACTGTCATGACAACAAGCGAAAAAGCTCTCAAAATGCACGAAGAATGGAACGGCAAGCTGGAGATTGTATCCAAGACGCCCGTGAAAACGCGGGAGGATCTTGCCGTCGCGTACACCCCCGGGGTGGCGGAGCCCTGCAAGGTCATTGCCGAAGACAGGGAAGCGGCATATAAATACACCATGAAGGCCAACACCGTGGCTGTGGTCTCTGACGGAAGCGCGGTTTTGGGTCTGGGCAATATCGGCCCCCATGCCGCCATGCCCGTGATGGAGGGGAAAGCCGTCCTGTTCAAGGAATTCGGCGGCGTCAACGCGGTTCCCATCTGTCTGGACACCCAGGACACCGAGGAGATCATCAAGGCCGTCACCTGGCTGGCGCCCGGTTTCGGAGGCATCAATCTGGAGGACATCTCCGCTCCCCGCTGCTTTGAGATTGAGGAAAGACTGAAGGCAGCGCTGGATATCCCTGTATTCCACGACGACCAGCACGGTACTGCCATCGTGGTACTGGCCGGGATCATCAACGCGCTGAAGGTAGTGAACAAGAAGAAGGAAGACTGTAAGGTAGTGGTAAACGGCGCCGGCAGCGCCGGTGTAGCCATCACAAAGCTGCTCCTGACCTATGGCTTTCCCAATATCGTCATGTGTGACAAAGTGGGGATCGTGTCCAAGTCCACCGGGGGACTGAACTGGATGCAGCAGAAAATGACGGAGGTGACGAACCTGGACAATGAGACGGGAACACTTGCCGACGCCTTAAAAAATGCTGATATTTTTGTAGGCGTTTCCGCCCCCAACATCGTCACGCCGGAAATGGTATCCTCCATGAACCATGACGCGATCCTGTTCGCCATGGCAAATCCTGTCCCCGAAATCATGCCCGACGCGGCGAAGGCCGCAGGCGCGCGGGTGGTGGGAACGGGGCGCAGTGATTTTCCCAACCAGGTCAACAATGTGGTGGCTTTCCCCGGCATCTTCAAGGGCGCCCTGGAGGGACGCGCCACCCAGATCACAGAGGAGATGAAGCTGGCGGCGGCGGAGGCTATCGCAGGCCTTGTGCCTGACGAGGCGCTGAACGAAGACAATATCATGCCTGAGGCATTTAACCCCAAGGTGGCCGAGCTGGTAGCCGAGGCGGTAAAGTCCCATATCCGATGAGCGGACATAGCACATCACGCCGGGAACGGAACGCACATCCGATCCCGAATGCTCTTGCGTCGAACCGACACCAGAATCCGGATACGCAGCCCCCGGACATTCACCTGATCCCGGATACGCAGGCCCCGGACTGGCACGGCAGACCTTACTATTCCCTGGATGCCTGGTGTAAAAATACACTGCACCGCAAATGCTATAAAATTGCCCTGAATGCCCATATGACCTGCCCGAACCGGGACGGTTCCAAAGGCACTCGGGGCTGTATCTTCTGCAGCGCCGGCGGCAGCGGCGAATTTGCCGTTTCCACCACCGGGAAATCCGTGCCGGAACAACTGGCGGAGGGAGAAGCCCTTCTCTCCCGCAAGACAGCGCTTCCCCGGGACATTCCCTGCATCATTGCATACTTCCAGGCATACACCAATACCTACGCCCCTGTGGAATATCTGGAGCAGGTCTTTTCCCGGGCGTTATCCTCACCAAGGGTATGCGGCATCTCCATTGCCACCAGGCCGGACTGCCTTCCGGAGGATGTTCTCGTCCTCCTGTCTTCCCTGAAAGACCGGTTCCCTGAAAAGTTCCTCTGGGTAGAGCTGGGTCTGCAGACCATCCATGAGTCCACCGCACGCTTTATCCGGCGGGGATATGACCTGCACTGCTTCGAGGATGCTTACGGCAGATTGCAGGCTCTCGGCATTCCCGTCATCCTCCATGTGATCCTCGGCCTGCCGGGGGAATCCCGCGCGCAAATGCTGGAGACCATGGCTTATGTGGACAGGCTGCGCCCCTTTGGCATAAAGCTGCAGCTGCTTCATGTGCTGCAGGGCACTGACCTGGCGGAACATTATGCCAAAGGGGAATTTCAGGTTTTGGAAAGGGAAGCCTACCTGGATCTGGTGGCCGACTGTCTGGAACGGCTTTCTCCCGAAATCGTGATACACCGGGTCACGGGGGACGGCCCCAGGCGGATCCTGATCGCCCCATTGTGGAGCGCGGACAAGCACAGCGTGCTGAACGGATTACACCGGAGACTGAAAGAACGCGGTTCCGTACAGGGCTGCCGCAGGGCGCTGACCTGAAAAGGCTTTGACCAAGTCACCAAATGTTTATGTGCTGCTGGTACATCATCGCGTTAATCTTGAAATAATTCAGTGCTTGATACCAAAAGCTGTATGACAGGAAGTTTGAAAACGAGACAGGAGTGTTACAATGTTACAGGATTCCCTGACTATCAATAAACTGATTGTGCTCTATATGCTGAACCGAGTCAATTTTACCATGACCGCGGCCCAGGTCAGCGACTTTATCCTGGAGAAGGACTATATGGATTTCCTTACGTTCCGGCAGGTCCTCAGCGAACTGACCGAGTCCAAAATGATCACTCAGAAGACCATACGGAACCGCACCAAACTCTCCATTACCGAGGAGGGACGGAGCACTCTGGGCTTTTTTGAGAACCGCATCAGCGAGGCCATCAAAGCAGATATCAACAATTTCTTTCGCGAAAAGGAATACAGCCTGCGCAACGAACTTTCCATAGCGGGCGACTACTACAAGTCCACTTCGGGAGAATACGAAGCGCATCTGACGGCGACAGACCGGGGCATCCGCCTTGTGGACATCACCCTCTCCGTTCCCGCGGAAGCGATTGCTTCCGATATCTGTGACAACTGGCAGAAAAAGAACCAGGAAATCTATCAATTCCTGGTCCAACAGTTATTTTAAGTAAGCGCTGCCTCTCTCCTGATCTTCTTCATATGATCCCGTATTTTTTCCTCATATCCGTTTCCCGACGGCCTGTAAAATTCCTGCCCGGTTAACTCATAGGGCAGGTACTGCTGCCGCACGTAGTGATTGGGATAGTCATGGGCATATTTATAGCCTGTGCCGTGTCCCAGCTTCGCCGCACCCTTGTAATGGGCATCCTGCAAATGGGTGGGAATGGGCAGGTTCCCCGTCTGTTCCACCGTCTGCATGGCCTTTCCGATGGCCTCGCAGGCCGCGTTGCTCTTAGGGGCGCAGGCCACATAGCTTACCGCCTGGGAGAGAATGATCTGTGCCTCCGGCATGCCGATCCTCTCCACCGCCATGGAAGCGTTGGTGGCCACCACCAGCGCGTTGGGATCCGCGTTTCCCACATCCTCCGCGGCGCAGATCATGATCCTGCGTGCGATAAAGGTCACGCTTTCTCCCGCATACAGCATCCGTGCCAGATAATACACCGCCGCGTCCGGATCAGATCCCCGCATACTTTTGATAAACGCGGAAACCGTATCGTAATGGTTGTCCCCCGTCTTGTCATAGCGGACTGCCCGCTTCTGGATACACTCCTGGGCTACCTCCAGGGTAATGTGGATCCGGTCGTCCCCGCTGCGCTCAGTGGTCATGATCCCCAGCTCCACCGCATTCAGGGCGTGCCTTGCGTCTCCTCCCGACAGATCCGCCAGAAATTCCAGGGCATCCTCCTCGATCACCGCATTGTAAACACCCATGCCCCGCTCGGTATCCCTCACCGCCGTCCGGATCAGTTCCTTTACCCCTTCCACGGGTATGGGCTTCAGTTCAAAGATCACGGAGCGGGAAAGAAGTGCCCCGTTTACCTCAAAATAAGGATTCTCCGTGGTGGCCCCGATGAGGATCAGGGTGCCGTCCTCCACAAAGGGCAGGAGATAATCCTGCTGCCCCTTGTTGAACCGGTGGATCTCATCAATAAACAGGATCGTGCGCTTTCCGTACATTCCCTGTACCTCTTTCGCCTTCGCCACCACTTCCTCCATGTCCTTCTTGCCCGCCACCGTGGCATTGATCTGAGTAAACTCCGCGCTGGTGGTGTTGGCGATCACCTTCGCCAGGGTGGTCTTGCCTGTGCCGGGAGGCCCGTAAAAGATGACGGAACTGATCTTGTCCGCCTTGATGGCACGGTACAGCAGCTTATCCTTTCCCAGGATATGCTCCTGTCCCACCACCTCCTCCAGCGTGCGGGGACGCATCCTGGCCGCCAGGGGAGACTCCTTTTCCATATTGGTAGTACGCATATATTCAAACAAATCCATTTCCATCCCCCTGCATATCGCAAGCCACGCCTGCAGCACACCAGCCAAATCCCTGGTGCGGCGCGTTTTGCCGCGTTACTGCTTTACAACTGTTCCGGCTGCGCATACCCTGTGCCTCATTTCTTCAATGTGACTTTATTTTCCCGCACCGTCACGGACTTTAAGCTGCGCAGGAAGCTGGAGATGCGGCTGTACCCGAATTCTTTCAGGTCCAGCTGTCGGTATCTCTTGTGTAATTCGTCATTAAGGGTGGAAAGATTGTCAATGACGCCGCCGCTCTTTTCTATCATGCGGCAGATCTCCTTCTCCAGCTCCTCCTTGGTCAGTGAAGACTGCCTTTTGGCATACAGCTGATTATCGATCTTTACCACCTGCACATCGGAAATCTTTTCACCGATAAAGGTACTCAGCTTAAAATAACCGTAATTACGCACATCAAAATCGGAAAACTTCTCATTCAGCCTGTTCCCAATCTGTGCCAGATCCACAAAACCCTCGTCATCCTGGTTGATCAGCATCAGGATCACCTGTCTCACCTCCGCAATGGAAGTCACATTCTGATCATCGGTATTGCTCTCCGTTTCCCCTGTGCTCTTGTTCTGTTCCGTCACCAGATTCAGGTGGATGAATTTATTACAGGCCCTGGTCAACGCCTGGGGCGTCTTGGACTCTCCCATTCCCAGCACGAACATGTTCTCCTCCCTGAGACGCATGGCAAGCCTGGTGAAATCACTGTCACTGGTCACAAGGCAAAAGCCCTGCACCTTGTTTTTATACAGGATATCCATGGCATCTATGACCATGGCCATATCCGTGGCGTTCTTCCCCGTGGTGTAGGAAAACTGCTGTACGGGCATGATGGAGTGCTCCAGCAGGATCCCCTCCGTCCATCCGTTCCCTTTGGACCAGTTACCGTAAATTCTCCGGTAAGTGGACAGCCCGTAATTTTCCAGTTCCTCAAAGATCGTGGCCGCGTACTTTGAACTGATATTATCCGCATCAATCAGCACGGCCAGCTGCATTTTTTCCAAATTCAAATCTGTTGTTTCCGCCATTTCATTCCTCATTTCTGCGCTGCCCGCGAGGGTGTTTCAGGCTAAGCGATTCTGTGGCAGGCAGCGCGCAGGCACAAATCGCCGTGTGACAATTTCCTTTTCAAGCGTCCCCCGCATCATCATCCAGCAGGACACATATTCTGTACTGCCCGGAGCCTGTCTCCGCCGTCAAAGTCCCCTTCTCATCCACATGATACTCCATTCCGTCAAAATCCGCAACGGAAACCACATGGTCAAGGCGGATATCCGCCCTGGTGTTTGCCGGAATCTGATAGCTGACCTCCAGCCTGTTCCCGGCCAGCTTCCAGCCACATCCCACCGTACCGTACCGGGACTCATACCGACCTGTCACGGAGGCCAGGCGGCCTCCCGGCCGGGGATACAGAAGCGTCCTGTGGTAGCCCGGTTCCCTTTCCTGGAGCTCCAGCCCTGCCATCACCCTCACCATCCACTCTCCCACAGCGCCATAGGCGTAATGGTTGAAGGAATTCATATCGGGGCTCCACATGCTTCCGTCAGGCCGCATCCCGTCCCAGTGCTCCCAGACAGTGGTGGCTCCCTGCTTTACCTGGTACAGCCAGGAGGGAAAGTCCTCCTTCAAAAGCAGTTCATAAGCCTCTTTCAGGTGGCCGTTCCCGCTGAGCACATGGGTAAAATAGGGCGTTCCCAAAAAGCCCGTCACCAGATGACCGTCCTCCGCCGCCAGCAGGTCAAGCAGTTCCTTTACTGTCTGGGTTCTGTATTCCTCCGGTGTCAGATCAAAATATAAAGCGATGATATGGGCCGTCTGGGTCTGCACCCGCATCCCCTTTGTCTCCGGATCAAAATATCTTTCCCCAAAGCCCTTCCTGGCCTGTTCCGCCAATGCGCCGAAATAGGCGGCATCCTCCTCCACACCCAGGATTCCGGCAATTTTGGCAAAAATACCTGTGGAGTAGGCATAGTATGCGGCACAGGTCAGTTCCGTAGGGGTAGCGCCATAATAGCTTCCCTCCTCCGCGTCCAGCGCCACCCAGTCCCCAAACTGCAGCCGATAATCCCAGGTAACCCCATCCCCATGGGATTCCATGAAGCGAATCCATGCCTTCATGCTCTCATACTGATCCCTCAAAATCTGTTCATCCCCAAAGGTGAGATAGAGATTCCAGGGATTCAGCACAGCCACATCCGCCCAGCCTGCCGCCGAGTGGGTGCCCTGGCTCAAAAGCCAGTCATGCACCTTTCCAATATAGGGCGTGACAATGTCCGGCACGATATGGGGCACGCCGCCCTCCGGGGTCTGGTCCGCCGCCACATCCTTCAGCCACTTTTCAAAAAAGAGGTACGTGTTCATGATGTAGCTCGCCGTCCTGCAGAAGATCTGGGCGTCCCCCGTCCACCCCAGCCGCTCGTCCCTCTGGGGGCAGTCCGTGGGAATATCCAGGAAATTGCTCTTCAGCCCCCATGTGATATTGGACCAGAGCCGGTTCAGATCCTCATTGGAGCAGTGGAAATATCCTGTCTGTTCCATCCGGGAATACAGGGCACAGGCTTTCAGATCCTCCGCCCTCATCTCGCAGGGCGACGCTGCGATATACACATACCGGAATCCCATATAGGTAAAATGGGGACAGAATTCTTCCCTTTCCCCGCCCCTGCAATAATAGACAAAGGCTGCCTTTGCCGCCCGCAGGTTCTCCGTATATACGTTTCCATCCTGATCCAGCGTCTCAAAGCACCTCAGTTCCAGCCTGTCCCCCGCTTTCGTATTGTGGAGCACACCGGTGACCCAGCCGGCCATATTCTGCCCGAAGTCCGCCACCAGTTCCCCTTTGGGTGTGACAAAGATCCGCTGCGCCGGAAATTCCTCCATGCGCCCCACTTTTCCCCCGGACTGGGATGAGAGCACGCGTTTGTCAAAGGGGACGACGGAAACGTTCCGCCAGGGATCGGCGGTCGAATCCAGAGGGTCTGCAACGCCGGGACTTCCGTTACGGAATCCTGAACCACGCTCCGCCATATTGACCTGGCCTGCGGCATCAGGACTGCTGCCATTCCCTTCCATTGAGCCGGGGCTGCACCAGCCCTCCGTCTCCAGCCGGGCATCATAAATCTCCCCGTCGTAAATCTCGGAAAAAAGTATGGGGGAATCCTTCCCCTGCCAGCTTTCATCCGTACAGACCTCCTCTCTGCTGCCATCCTCGTAGACGATCCGAAGCTGGCAGAGGAACCCCGTCCTGTTCCCATAATAATTCCGCAGATGCAGGAATCCCATTTCTCCCTTGTAATAGCCCGCCCCCACGAGCGCGCCGATACAGCATTCCGTGCCAGGCTCCTGCAGCTGCCCTGTCACGTCATAGACCTGGTAACAGAGATGCTTATGGTAGGAGGTCCAGCCCGGTGTCATCTCATCCTGCCCCACCCGCCGGCCGTTCAGGTACAGCTGGTACAGCCCCAGGGCGGTGGCGGAGACGTAGGCCTCCCTGACCTTTCCCTTCTTCGCAAACTGCTTTCTGAGGTAAGTCCCCTTGGAATTGTCTTTATCCGCCTCCGTTTCCGCCGAGACAAACTCCGCTTTCCACTCTCCCGGCTCCATCAATCCCGTGACAAAGCTGCCGGGGGCACAAAATCCGCTTTTCTCCCCATGGTTATCCGAAGTCTCCACCCGCCAGTAATAGCGGGTCAGGGACTGCATGGGAAAGTCCTTATACCGGTGGTGGATGGACTTTTCCGTCTTTTCTTCCCTCTCGTAGACCTTTTGGGTAAATTCCCGATCCAGCGCTATTTCCAGATGATAAAAAACTTGTACGGTATTCCGCCGGTCAGACGCCAGAATCCAGGAAAAACCCGGCGTTCCAGCAATGCCTTCCGGATTCTCTGTATAATCAACCGTGATCCTCTCTATCCGCAGCATAATGTTCTGTCCTCCTATCTGTCATAATGCCTGTCCACAAGCCGTCGGATAATATGGTAGATCCCCCTTATCACGGAAAAGACCAGGAACATGAAAACGAATCCCACCACCCCGAACATGATATCGGCAAATTCCATGACCCCCGTATGGGTGACTCGCTGTCCGATCTCAATTGCAAAAGTGATGACAATGATCAGGGTAAACACATAAATCCAGCTGATCACCATAATGTGATCTGTCTTTACCAGCCATTTGAATACGGGGTGTACCACAAAGATCATGGCCAGGCCCAACGCCCCGATAATCAGGAAATGTAATTCCTTGTCCGTAAAATCGTACTCATATGCGTCATTTAACTTCAGTAGGTAACTGTGTATCTTGGCGATGATCTCCACCACCGCGTATAATGCTTTCTCCATTTTGTACTCCGTTCTGTCTGTGTCCCATTCTGTATTTTATCATATTTCATGGAGGGACGAAACAAAATTATGCCTTGATTATCAAATCCTTCGTAACAGTTCAGCCTTCGGCCAAACTGTTACGAGGATGCACACAAAATGAGTTTTCAACTCATTTTGGCGCCTGCAAGTCTCGCAAAATTGCACAGGGAAGCAATGTTTACTTCGCGGTGCCGTATGGCTGAACTGTTACAATCCTTCCGATTCCTGTTGCTGTCCACTCCAGGGGCTTTCGTTACATTTTCCTAAAAAATCCAGGGAAAATGACGATAATATCTCAAAGGATTTTCAGACAATACCAAGGAGGATAGCATTATGTCAATGAATATAGCAGGAGACTACAGCCAGTTTTATGCGGGGACGGAACAGCTGAAAAGCTACGGCTCCGGCGGAGACGCAATTGTGCCAAAGGATACCCTGGTCAAATATGAATTTAATACCACGGATGAAGAGGGCCGCCAGATCATGGATCCCATGTCCAAAAAGGAAGCATTACAGGCAATGGAGGAGATTTCCGGCCAGTACGGCGAAAATGTCATTGTGGAATTCTCCGGGGACGGCCTGGACGCCCTTGCCCAGAGCATACGGGAGCAGGCCAAAAGCAGAAGCTGGGAGCAGACGGAAGAATACCAGGCCGAGCAGGCCAGGAAACAGGCGCTGATGGAACAGAACATTGTCCATCTGGAAAATACGCACCGGCTGATCATTCCTAATATCCAAACCAACCGTGCTCTTTATGACAGCCTGGAAAATGCCCCGGAATCTATCGTAAAGGCCGCCAACGGCATCATCAAAAACTATCTGCTGCCCCATGACGTGTCAGGGATGACGGAGGAGCAGCGCAGGGATGCCATCTCCTTTGGTCTGGAGGAGGCCAGATACCTGGCGGAAAATTATCTGGATGACCAGCATGCAGCGGACTTTATTTCCGCCATGGAAACCATTGCGAAATACGGCATGAACGGAACCGTTTCTGAAAACGGCAGGGTAACCTACCACATTGAAAAAGGGCCTATGGTTGGCGCTCCTGACGATTTTGTACATGAGAGTGACCTTTTGAAAGAAAAAGCGCCCGACCTATATAGGGAACTGCAGGAATTAAACCAGCGGATCGTGAAAGGCGAAACAGGCTGGGGCAGAAAATTCATGGATCTGCAAAGGCGCATCCAGGATAAGTTGGGCGGTTCCTCCGGAACAGTATATCAGGGAAAAATGCTTAACTATTACGAAGAGGCTGCCGCAAAATTCCAGTCCTGGAAAAAGACCATGAACGAAACAACACTCCCTTCCGTATACGGCAATGTAAATTATACGGATATCACTTCCTTCTTTGACAGCCTACATTCACAGGGAAGCCTGGGAATGGAATGGTTCGCGGAAGCGCAGACGCGGTTTGCCAGATGGCTTGGGATCAGCTAAACAATGGAATCCACACTTCGCATGTCTTCTATGAGTCAAAGGAGTTTCTGCAAAGGCAGACCCATCTGCCGGAGCAGCAACTCCTTTTTTGATTTCATAATTTGGGATTCCTGCTTCCATCCCTGGATCAGGAAACTCTTTCACCAGCCTTCCCCCTGTCTCAGCCGTTCATCATCCATATCTGGAATCCATAGAAATTCCCGTCCTCGAAAAATCTCTGGTTTATCATCTCCTGCTGGAGTTCCATTTCCCGCAGCACTTCCTCCACACGGATGACATCCCGTTCCGTGATCTTCTCAATGGTCTTTTTCTTTGTGATGGTCTCCAGTACCCTGGAGCCATCGGGCTTATCCTTAAACGTCGTCTTTTTCCACCGCTGGCGGTTTTCCTTCTCGATTTCCTGCCTGTGCTGGATCAGCTTTTTTACCAGCGCCCTCTGACGCCGCTGGCGCTGAAACGCGATTTCCCGAAGCTGCTTCTGTAACTTCTGCTTCTTGATCCTCTTCTCCAGCCTGCGCCTGTTTTCCTCCCGCCGCTCCCTGGCGCGGTCACCGGCATTTCTGGAAGGAATCGTCCATGTATCCGAATGGCACTCCTCTTTCGTCGCCCCGTAATGGATATTGGTGTACACTTTATCGCTGCTCCCGAAATAGAAACCGGGCTGAGACCATGCGGACCGCAGGTCGTTCAACACCCAGGCCTCGTACTCCGGGTCATTTTTCATGGCCATATAGCCTTCCTCTGAAATGGTCACGGAAACATATTCATTCCTGCGGCTGGGATGAACAGGGATCTGCCGGATCTTTTGGGCAATATACTGCTTGTATTCCCCCATGGTCATCTCCTGGGGAGAACGCATACCCTGCACTGCCGTACCCTCCGCCCCACGCCTCTGCATCGTCTGGGCAAAGGTTGCCGCCGTATTTTCCATCCCGGTAAACCGGTTATCATGATATGCCTGAGCCGGGTTCACACCGTTTTCCGTATAGCCTGATATCATCGCATTCATCATTCCGCCTCCTACCCCGAAGCTGTTTTGACGCAGCAGAGCTGCTCGTTAGAACGTGAAATTCGCCCTTGCAAACAAGTGAATTTCATTATCTATATTATCGGATGATATCTGTGGTAGATTTAGCGTGCGCAGGCACGATTCTGCACCAGACGCGGAGAAAATGTAACAAACGGCTGCATCCATTCCCTTACCCTACAGCCTGCCCAGCATCTCGTCCAACCGGTCAAACCGGGATGCCATTTCGGCGTTGTCCCCATACCTGGCCATCACCTGTCTCAATGTCATGCCCCGCATGTCCCCGGCGGTCTGATCCTTCCCACCGGCAGGATGGTCCAGCGCCAGCCAGTCCCCGAAACGGAAAATATCCCGCCAGCCATGATTCTCACCGTCCACCCGTCCGATATAAGCCACCCAGTCCTTCATGCTCTCATAGGATTCCTCCAGTATCTGCTGATCCCGTAAAAAAGGTATAGACTCCAGGGCATGATGCAGACCGCATCCCCCCACACGCTGCAGCTTTCCCGCCTTCCAAAGGACGGAATCACATGGGGAACCGCCCCCTCGTTGTGGGACTGCTCCATCCGCATGTCATACAGATACTTCCGGTAGAAGGCATAGCTGTCCGTCAGATAGCTCGCCGTGGGGACAAAGACCTGGGTATCCGCCGTCCAGCCCATCCTCTCATCCCTCTGGGGACAGTCCGTGGGCACATCGATAAAGTTGCCCTCCTGTCCCCAGGAAATATTGGACAGCAGAT
Source organism: uncultured Lachnospiraceae bacterium (assembly GCA_947385725.1). Taxonomy (GTDB): domain Bacteria; phylum Bacillota; class Clostridia; order Lachnospirales; family Lachnospiraceae; genus Acetatifactor. The sequence continues at coordinate 23,744 of CANDMD010000025.1, forward strand.
GATTGAGCATGGCATCGCCGGTTTCCAGGCGTCCTGTCAGGGGGATGTCCGAGTAATATGCCAGCCCCGTAAAATCGCTGATCTTTAAATTAAATCTTTCCAAAGTTAGTTGAAATAAAAAGCTTTGTTTCAGATGCGAAAATGGTATAATAGGTACCAAGACAAGCTACCGGGATGCTGCCGATATCCTTAACCGGTTCCTCGGAAGGGCAGGCACAAATACGGTCAGACTCCGCACGTTATCGGACAGCATATGCCGCATTGGTGCCGAGATTTCCGAAGAGCTTTCCGATGTTACCGCACACATCCTGTCCATGTACGGATTTGACGGTGAAAGCGGCCTCCCATTAGAGGATGTGGCACTCTCCGACAACATAACGGCTGCCGCCGTCCCCCACGGTGCAGGACCAGCCAATCCGGAGATTGATGAGGTGATTGCTGCTGTGAATGCTTCCCGCGAGGAAAAGATCCCGTTTTCGGCAGCAGAAATAAAAATCGAATCGGCTCCGGAGGAGTGCGTCTATGTTTCTATGGATGACATTGGTGTCAAACATCTAAAGGATTCCCGCAAAGAGGGCTCCGTAAGGGATTACAAATATGTCGAAAATAGTGTGGTGGATCTGCTCGCCGCCCGTGAGGTGGAAGACGTGGCGGAATGGCTCAGGAGTTATCCGAATATCCAGATTGTGTCAAGGGATGGATCTGTTTCCTATAAGAGTGCCATTGAGCAGGCTGGGATGGGCATAGAGCAGGTAAGCGACCGGTTCCACCTTCTCAAAGGTCTTACGGATGCGGCGAAAAAATTGAACGGAAATGGCTGGTCAGCCTGCTGTACCGTCCGATTGACGAGGTTTCATCCATCAGTGCGGGGCAGCTTGACCGGATCATCGGATATGAAGAGATGGAGGGCACGGAATTTGCCTGTTATGGCGAACCGGTGATGATGCCCGGTTCCATGGGCAGTTCCAACTATCTGCTTCGGGGACAGGGCAGCCCGGACTCCCTCTGGAGTGCCAGCCACGGAGCCGGACGAAAGAAATCCCGGGGTGACGCCATCAGGGGCAATGACAAGGAATTCCGCCGGTTTATGGAAAAGTTCCACATCATCACACCCATCGACAGATCGGAAGAGCGTCGTGTAGGGAAAGAGTGTTCTGTTGGGTGTA
>CANDMD010000026.1 GCA_947385725.1 uncultured Lachnospiraceae bacterium
ACTTCCCTAAGTACGGTAATGATGATGACCGCGTAGACGAGATTGCTCAGGAAGTTGTTCATAAGTTCATGACAGCTATCAGACGTCATCACACCTACAGGAATGGTATCCCTACCACCTCCATCCTGACCATTACCTCCAACGTTACCTATGGTAAGGCAACAGGTAATACTCCTGATGGACGTAAGAAGGGTCAGCCTTTCGCACCCGGCGCCAACCCTATGCACGGCCGTGACACCCATGGCGCAGTAGCATCCCTGTCTTCCGTATCCAAGCTTCCTTTCAATGATGCGCAGGATGGTATTTCCAATACCTTCACCATCATCCCCGGAGCTCTGGGCAAGGAGGATCAGGTATTTGCCGGCGATATCGAACTTGATCTAAATAAATAACCTGCAGGTATCACGATATCGCCTGATATCGAACTTGATTTGAATAAGTAATAAAATTCCTAATATATTAGGATAGAGAGGATATACGATGGACGAGAAAAATATGATTGATGACCTTGTAAAGATGCTGGATTCCGGCATGACCGAAGGCGTGGGACACATCAATGTGGACTATGACGATCAGCAGGCGGATCAGTCAAAGAACGTTCAGACAATGGGCTGTACGGACTGTTCCAGGACACCGTTGGCCTGTAGTGTACCTACTCTTCATCAGGGACTGGATGACTATCAGTGATCCGATTCCACATCGGGCAAAGCAATTTCCCATTGTACTGACGGAATCTGCTTTGCCAGAACAAGAAACTGTTGACAGTTCCTAAAATAATATAAATAAACCAATTTTATAAGGAGGAAATTATTATGGCAGCAAGTACAGCACAGGTTGATAACCTTGTAAACTTATTGGATGGTTACGCTACAAAGGGTGGACATCACCTTAACGTAAACGTACTGAACAGAGACACTCTGTTGGACGCTCAGAAACATCCCGAGAATTACCCTCAGCTGACGATCCGTGTGTCCGGTTACGCAGTTAACTTCATCAAATTGACTCCCGAGCAGCAGGCTGACGTTATCTCCCGTACCTTCCACGAGGCAATCTGAGAAACAGAATCCATTCTGCAGATAGCAGGGAGAGCAGAACCCCGTCCATAATATGGACGGGGTTTATATATTTTCTCTTTTCTACCACTTCAACGAATCCGCAAGAAGCAGAAAATCATATATATTCATGATCAATATACCGTCATCATTGTAAAATGGTTTCGGTGTATCTGACGTTATTACTATTTTTATCCTGAAAATATCATCCTCTATAAATTCAGGCTCTTTCCCGGAATAAAATTTGCTGTATTTAAACAGATTTCTGACACCTGAACCAACCTGTTCCGCATATCCGATATTTCTGAAAAAAGAGACAATAATTGGATTTTTAGGATTCGGCTCTATATTCTCCGGTGTGATCACACAGAACTACGCAGAACGGTTAGCATTTTCCACATACATCTGATCCTTTTCTATCACAAATTTTGCCTGAAATGAACTGATATATTCGCGATGAATCAATGTATTGGCAATCATCTCACGGGTAATGATATTTCTAAGGCTTTTCCGTTGGTCATCCTCTAAGAAAAATTTGTCCGGAAAATGTTTCCGCCCAAATTCCATCAACCGCCCATAACTCTCAATCAGATTTGTCTGAACAATTTCCCTGTCATCATACCGGTCCACATTAGCGCGGCGGAGCAATGCATCTGTCAAATACGCCGGAACCACATCAAGGATAACATCGTCTTTTCTCAAAAGCATTACTGCCGCCAGGTTATATCCCTGTTCACCGGTAACACGGTCTGCCCCATAAAGACGGGCACTCTTTGAGAGTTCTTTATCGGACATCCCTCCCCATGGATGATTCTGCTCGCCACTGTTGTTTGCCGCCATGATCCGAAGTTTGGGCAGCAGATCCAGCCGCAAATCTTCCATTTTCACATATGGGTAAATTTTCTTTTCTGTAAAACGTCCTGCTTGCGGATGTACATCTGGGCAATCTGTGCGGTAGACGTTACTTTCACATCAGCATCATCTACCCGGTCATAAATAACTTTCTTGAAACTATGGACTTCCACACATGGAGGGATATGCACATGAATAATCGTTTTTCCTTCATATTTCATGATCGCCGGTACCAGATATATTGTTGGAAAAAACATCGCCGGATTACTGATACCGCTGATAAAGTTCTTCACCAGATCCGGCGCTGCCTTTTCAGCCACTCCCTGCACAATGCCATCGTCCAGCACATCCAGAAACAGATCTCCGCCAAATCGGTTCAAAAAGGAACAGACTGTCTCATGGCAATGTCATTTAGTTAAGTCCAAAAGCATTAAGTTAAGGTTTAAAAATTCCGCTCACTTTCGCAAAAATGAGCGGTACTCTTTTTGGATAGTAATCTGCATCAAACTGAAATTTTCACATTCTTAACATACCTGACTTCATTATTTTCTTCTTATCGGAATCCACAGTTCACAGAATAGATCCGTTCTTCCTTTTTCAAAATATATTTCATAATCTGTTTCTGCTTCTGATTCATACCCCATTTGCGGCAAGAATTCTTTATAGAATTTAGCCCAAGTATCACCGATACAATCACCATCCTCACCGATGCAGTCAAATACAGCATAAGTTCCCGGTTTCACATCCCAGATGCTATAACCTGCTTTTTGCATTTCTGAGAAATCAAACTCCGATGTATCTTCATCAATCAAGACACCAATTCCATATTCAAATGTATCCGCACCTTTCTTCGTAGGAGAACACAACCCATACAAGTCTCGTTTTCCTTCTGGTCGCAGATTGCAAATCGGCTCTATAAGTTTTTTGTCATTGCACTCTCCCCAAAAATCAGGAATATCATGATTTTCCTCGTCATTAATGATTTCATTTTGAAAACTTCTTACCACTGCAATAAATTTTTGTTCTTTAGTTTGTACGATTCTGTAATCCATACTTTTACCACCTTCCACGGTTATTTTAATAACAAGTGGATTGAAAAGCAAGAGCTTCGCAGATTCCTCTCTGGCAAATTTAGGCGCAATTCCATGAAACCTTGTAAATGCCTTTGTAAAACTCTCTGGTGTTTCATAACCATACTTCAGCGCGATGTCTATTATTTTAGCATCGGTTTCTACAATTTCTCTACCTGCTAAAGATAACCTGCGGTTGCGAAGATAGGTATTGGCAGTCATCCCTGCAAGAAAACTAAATGCTCTATGGAACTCATAGCTCGAAGTGTGTACATGCCTCGCTACATCTTCATAGTCTATTTCCTCCATAAGATGTTCTTCCATATAAGTAATTGCCTGTTGCATTGCTGCTATCCACTCCATACTTTATTCCTCCTGTTGAAGCCTATTATAGGAGCAATTTGAGATGATTACATGTCCCGGCTTGCGAAGATTTGTCAGGTTGTTAAAATTAAAGTTGTTCTTCGCTATAGCCGGCTGTGTCAGTGAAGGCGGCACATTAGCCGAAGCTATCCTTATGGGTACTGATGCTGCATCCAACCTCAATACATTTGCCGAAAATAACCATATTCACTTTTCTCAGGTGCTTCAAGATTCCTTAATCCAAGGCAAAATCCCTACTTTTACATAAAATAATTCATCTGTCCGCCAAGCCAAGCAGTGAATTTAAGAAGTTTTTCTGAAATGAAATAATTTGCGTTTTAGAAATGTAAAATTCTGTTATGACGGATTTTCCTTAGCTTATCGGCTCACACATCTAACTAAATGGCATTGCTGTCTCATAGACATCATTTTCTATGCTGTTTCCACAGCGTTTAAATTCAACCGCTATCGTTTCCCCTATCTGGAAGATCTTTTTTAGAGTCCCGGCATCCATAAAGCGTTACTTCTCCTGCAATATATGATATCCAACTAATACATAACACATTATATCACGTTCCTATTATTTGCCGCAATCGAATACAGAAATCCCCTCATGCAATGCTTCCATCCGCCATCTCGATCACGTGGTCGCACTGCGACGCAATGTCTGTGTCATGCGTCACCAGCAGAATTGTTTTCTTTGCACTGTGGGCATATCCGATCAGAAACCGGATGATGCCGTCACCTGTCTTGGAATCCAATGCACCCGTAGGCTCATCCGCAAACAATATCTGCGGATCATTTACGATGGCCCGCAAAAGCGCCGTCCGCTGCTGCTCCCCACCCGACATTTGGCTGGGAAACAGCCTTCTCTTCTGATCCAGTCCCACTCCCCTGATCCACTGATCCAGCTTTTTTTCATTTGTCACACCACCGCTTGAAAAGCACAATGGCATCCTGATATTTTCTTCACAGGTCAGTTCAGGGATCAAGTGATAATTCTGGAACAACACTCTGATATTTTCATTTCGGAAAAGCTCCTGCCTGGAGGATTCCATCTTATAAAAGTCCTTGCCGAGCAGCCTTACCGAACCGCTCGTGGGCGTATCGATGCCGCTGGCTATTGACAGAAGCATTTCCCTGATATTTCCAATCAGCTCCGCCGGCGACCTCATGTGACAGGACAGATCCGTCAGCAGCTTTTCGATATTCTTTTCCCCGGCAGGCGACTCATTGATCAAAAATATGGCGTGCCAGGAATCATCGATCCCCAATTTCCAATCCTCCATGTTAACCAGGAAATTATAATTCACGAAACTCAGATATTGGTTATTGTCTGTCAGTTCCCCAAGACAGGCCAGCGGACTTCCAAACAGGTCGGAGTTCTGTCCTTTCTGGAGCCCGCAGCGGCTGGCAAAATAGTTCTCCGCATAAAAACTGTTTTCCGGCACGAAAAAATGACGGTTCCCATCCGTCTGGCTGTCTATCACCAACGCCCAGAATTGTCCCTCCACATGACCCATGTGGTTCAGCTGTGAATAATCCATCAATTTCGAATAAATATATGTATAGATGACTCCGTTTTCGTCCAGGCGGTTCCTAATCAGATCCTTCTGCCCGAAATCATCTACACGGATCAGGGCGGTATATCCCAGATTATCCTGTAATGCACTCCTCAGCAATCCACTCATGTTAAAGATTACATTTGAGGCCAGACAAAGAAAGATCGTACCCATGGACATCACAATGGACAAAAGCGCGTCCCTCTTATTCCGGCTGCAAAGGAAGCAGAAACTCAGATCCTTCGCCCTGCTGATCGTCCGGTTCTTTCTTCTCTTTTTCGTCAATGTCCCGAACAGCACACGAAACACGGAAAACAATGAGATTGCCAGAAAAAATGCCGCCACTCCCGCGACAGACAGATAACCCGCATTCACATGAAAGACCAGAAGGGAATACAAGAGAATCCCCAGCATTTCCGCAGCCAGGATATATCTGCCGATCTTCTGTTTCCCGCCGTTCTTTCCACCCATCTGCTTTCCATTCTTCGGCTTTCCGTTCTTCTGCTTTCCGCGTTCCTCCCTTCTTCCGTACAGGGTCTGTGCAATGGATCTTTCCGTGATCCTTAAGTCAGCATACAGGTTTCCCAGAAAAATAAGAAATGCGATCAGGCCAATGGTTTTCAGGAACACTACCGCTGACCGAAGGGAGAAAAGCGCCATGGAGCGAAGGGAAAAAGGAGTCCAGGAAATCTCCATCCCCATGATCCGTCTTGAAAAATGCAGAAACAGCAGATATCCGGAACAAAACCCCACACAGGAGGACAAAAGGGCATAGATGCCGGCATCCAGGAGCGCTTTCACCGCCAGATCCCTTTTCCGCATCCCAAAAAGATGCATCATGACAATGGATTTCTCCGCAGACTGATTCCGGAACCCGATCAGGCACAGACCGCCTGCTGCTCCGATAAAAACTGCCGCAATGGCGATCAGCCCCAGCATATTTTCAGCGCTGTTGCAAGTTCTGGCAAAAACCTCCCTGTCATATCCGGATACCGTCCGGGTCATCTGGTTCCGCAGCAGCACATCATTATTTTCCTGCACCAGAAGCACCATGGAAACCGCTGCCGCCAATATGGAAAACAGCAAAACATTGTCCCACGATATCTGCTTTTCAAAAAACCCGCTCAAAATCACTGAGTGGGCTTTGTCTTTTTCACTTTTCCGTAAATCCTTGAGAACAACCCTTCATATCCGTGCAGCGACAAAATCAGAAATGCCGGCGAATACAGGATCAGATACCGCGCCCTTGCCTCGAACAGCATCAGGAACACCAGCAGGCCACACAGGACGATCATAAGGAGCGCTTTACGGTAGGTCTCCCTCCTGAGGTCAAGAAACAAAAACACGATCCCCAGCAGGATCTGCATCCAGATGACCTGTGCAAATTCGCAGTAGAGCGCAAAATATTTCCCTTCCGGATAAAAGATCTCCGAATAAATATCATGCAAGGGATTATCATGCTCCGGCACAGTGTCAAAGAAGATCCCTTCATCCCCCCAGGAAAAAGTACCGTTGTTCATGATATAAATCAGTTTTACCAGATAATGCTCCCCTCTCTGCGCTGCCGTCATCCGGTTCCACCGCTCTCCGATGACCTCCCATATCTGCCGCTCCCGTTCCTCATAATCCGGGATGCTGACGGAAAATTCGTGATCCTCCGGGCTGAATCCCCCTTTTGTTGCCACATTCAGCCCCATCATCATAAAATGATTGGGAGGAAACCGTTGCTCCGCGTCCATGCGGAAAGCCAGCTGATGCTGCGCCAGAAGAAGCGCCCCCTGGCCTGCACCGAAAAAGACGAGGCAGCTCAGCAGCAGGATTCCCAGTTCTCTCTTCCTTTTCCGAAATTCCATCATACCTTCCGGAAGGTACAGGATGAGCGCCGCAAACAGCGGGAAAATACAGGTTGGCTTCATATGGTAGCCGAGCAATGCGGAAAACGCAAGCACCGGCCACTTGAAAACCGGTTTCTCAAGGCAATATACCGCCCATAGTCCAAGGGTGGCAAACAGCATGCCGTAAGTATCCGAATATGGAATACCAATCCACGGGCAGAACAGGATAAACACCGTACTGGTCAGGCCATACATACAGCGGATCATGCCATTCTGTGTCATCTTCCGGACCATGAGGCTGCCGAAATAGCAGGACGCCGCCACGCAGAAGCAGGATACATAAAAGCACAGATTGTAGGGAACTGCCAGCGAAAGCAGTTTGCCGGTCCTGGCAGCCAGATATTGGACATAAAAGATCAGGAGGTTGTTCGAGTGGATGGACAGATAACTGTCTCCCCCAAGCTCCTGTAAGGAATATCCGTCCAGGAGCCCCTCTATCCTCCACTTCATCAGATCCACATCCCAGCCAGTGTAAAAATAAGTGGCATTCACCAGAATGCATTGCAGGACAAACAGAAGCAGATAGATGCCCAGCAACGCTACAGCAGGATGCTTCCACAGGGGCTTACCCCTCCTCCATGTCAAAAGGCTTCCGGCACATAAAACCGCCAGGATCAGAAGATTGATCAGGAACAGCTGCCAGTTAGCGGCACTTCTGTGCACTCTGTCATCTGTCGTCAGCAAAATACAGAACACGGCAAAAAACACAATATTTCCTGCAGTCAGGAAAAAACGTTCCCATACCATTATAATTTGTTCGACTTTCTTCATATCAGCTCTCCTCAGGACAGTACCATTTCCATTCCTGTGATCAATGTGACCGCTGCCGCAGCATATACGACAGGGATGGCTGTCATCAGCTTCCTACAGCCATTCCCCAGCGCCGGGCTTTTTAACGCCGCCCTTTTCTGCAGTTCCGCCGCCGATGCCGCGATCACAAAGCAGCCAATATATACCGCACACATGATATAACGGATGTTCATGGAGCATACATGGGCGTACTGAAAACAGAATTTGACATAAAAGCATAAACTCAGCGCGGCTGCACTCAGCATCACGATCTTATAAGACCGCCTGGCATCCCTGCAAAGGCACCACACTACGGCGGACAGCGGCATGATCAGGAACAATACCACGTTGATCCAGAAAAGGCAGGTGCCCGCCGTCCTGGTCAGACTACTGTCCAAATAATAATGGCTGTCGCCAAAAGTTGCGAATTTGACCAGGGAAACCGGAATATTATAATCCGCGAACCCGCCGATATGGTCATCCCGTATCGCCAGATACTCAAAAGCACGCTCAAACCCGAAGAACCGCGACCATTTGTCATACATCCCGATATACTGCGGCTCCTCTCCGCCAAAGGAAACCACGTACCCTATGGGCATCCGGTACCTGAGGGCACAATAAACGGGATACCACAATCCCAGCGGAAACGAGATCGCCCCAAAGCACAGGAACTGTTTCAGATATGTCTTCCACTCTTTCCTGTCCAGCCATACACGGTACACCATCAGTCCTGCCATTGCCGGAGCAATCACCACAGCAGACAGCTTGGTCATCATGGCGGCGCCAATACATACTGCCATAATGGCGATTCCTTTCCTGTCCGGCTTTTCAAACCACCTGAGCGTATAGTAAATGCTCATGACCATAAGCAGTGTCACAAGCGTATCGTTATTCAAAGCACCGCTGGACATAATACTGTAGGGCAGAAATCCGGCAATGCACACTGCCGCCAGGCGTCCCTCATGGGGAAGCTTCATCTGTTTCCCTGTCTTGTCAATAAATACCAGCGTCATCATGGAATACATCATGGGCAGCAGCTGTAAAATCTCATCCATATCCCAGGCGCTCTCGGGAAGCATCCCAAAGAGTCCGTACAGCTTAAGCGCCAAAGCGCTGACGGCATAATATAAGGGCGGCTGGCAAAACTCAAATGCTGTCATGGGATTCACATCCGGCAGCCTCCCATTGGTATAAAGATGACAGATATAGCCCAGATGCCCCTGGCAATCCAGGTGGAAAGACGTAATATCGTTCTGGAACAGCAGTGCATCCGTCATCACCACATAAAATATCCTCACCAAAAACCCGGCAAAGATTACCGTCATGATTACATTCTCCGTGATTCCCTTCTCCGCCCGCAAAAGCAGCAGGAACGCCCCCAACAGAACCACCATCAACGCTATTCCCAGACCTGTCCGCATACAGTCATCCGCAGATTCCATCTGACGGAGCATGCTTATCCCCTGCATCAGCCCCATTGTAAAAAATCCCATACCGCTGTACCGCATCACATTTCTGCGGTGCTCCCATTCCACCCTGCGGATATACAGGAATATATTGTAGAAAACCACCAGCGCCGTGATCATAAGGAATTGCCGGATCCCCCATTTATAAGGGGCATCCTGGCTGAAAATTCCTCCCACTAATGACAGGACTGCTGCCGCCGCTAACATTCTGTTCTGTTTTTCCATCATATTCTGTTCCCTATGTACTGTATTAACATTAACGCCTCAACACCATACGCAGAACCGCCGGAATTTACAAATCATCCAGGGTGAGCAATATGACTTTCGGCCTTTCGTTGTAGTTTATTGCAAATATCATTGGCATGCAGTATAAATTGTATCATTTATGTATCACGTATTCAATCATCTATTCAATTATATATCCAATAAATTTCAACCTTTTATTTCATAGCTGTTTTTGGTATAATAATAAGAACCAATTGGATCATCATTTCGGAAGGAGAGATGTTATTTATGCAAGGCAGAATTCATTCACTGGAAAGCTTCGGTACTGTGGATGGGCCCGGCACACGGTTTGTGGTGTTCGTGCAGGGATGTCCCATGCGCTGCGCCTATTGTCATAACCCAGATACCTGGGAAATGAACGGCGGGACAATGATGGAGCCCTCCTATATTATTGAACAGTACGAAAGGAACAGCGCGTTCTATGCCAACGGGGGCGGTCTCACCGTTACCGGCGGGGAACCGCTGATGCAGATAGACTTTCTGATCGATTTGTTTACGCTGGCAAAGCAGCGGAGCATACACACCTGTATCGACTCCTCCGGCATTGCCTACAACCCTGACAGCGCGGCACAGCGCGAAAAGCTGGATCGACTGATGGGCATGACCGACCTTGTAATGCTGGACATCAAGCATATCGATCCAGAAAAGCATAAGGATTTGACCCAGCAGCCCAATACAAATATCCTGAAATTTGCAGAGTACCTCAACGAGAAGCATGTAGATATGTGGATTCGCCATGTGGTGGTTCCCGGCATCACGGATGACGAAAAATATCTCTTCGACCTGGGATACTTTATCGGACAATTCAGCAATCTGAAAGCCCTCGACGTACTGCCCTACCATACCATGGGAGAGTCAAAGTACGAGAAACTGGGGATGAAATACAAGCTGGCAGGCGTCCCCGCCATGGACAAGACACTGCTTCTGGACAAAAAGCAGGCTATCCTTAACGGCATCAAAAAAAGGCGGGCGGAACTGGAGAAGTAATTCATGGTATATTTATCTCATTTCGAATTTCCGGACAGGGAAAGAGAATATGATTTTACAATGAGCCTGAAACGCACCTGCTACGACACCGTCTATCCCTTCTTAGTCCTTTCAGAACACCGATTAAAAATGCTTGACTTCGAGGATGTGACCATCCTGTATGGCGGAAACGGTTCCGGCAAGACCACAGCGTTAAATGTAATCGCGGAGAAGCTTGGGCTTTTCCGCGATACACTGTATAACCGCTCAAATTTCTTTGAGGATTACACAAGACTTTGTTCCTGCGAGACAATTGGAAAAATTCCGGAAATCAGCAGGATCATCACCAGCGATGATGTGTTTGACTTTATGCTAAACCTGCGCAGCATCAATGAAGGGATTGACCGAAAGAGGGAAGAATTGTTTGAAGATTACCAGGAGGCAAAATATTCCCGCTTCCGGATGCGCTCCATGGAGGATTATGAGACACTGAAAAAAGTTGTGGCGGCACGCCGCAGCACGCAGTCGAAGTATGTCCGCGGCCATCTGCAGGACAATGTGCGGGAGCATTCCAACGGGGAAAGCGCGTTTCTCTATTTTGCCGACAAGATAAAGGAGGGCGGCCTGTATCTGCTGGATGAACCGGAAAACAGCCTGTCGCCGGAAAAGCAGCAGGAATTGCTGCGATTCCTGGAGGACTCCGTCCGATTTTTCCACTGCCAGTTCATAATGGCTACACACTCCCCGTTCCTGCTCTCCATGAGAGGGGCAAAGATTTACGACCTGGACGAGGAAACGGTGGATGTGAAGCGTTGGACAGAGCTTGGAAATGTGCGGGCTTATTATGATTTTTTTAAGAAATATGAGAGGGATTTCTCGTAACTGTTCAGCCCCTATCGTACCGGGCGGCTTGCCTTTTTGCTAAGGGGACGGCGGCGCCATGCTGTCCTGACTTTTCGCAATTTGTAATGATTCAACGCCAAGTAATCGTTCCTGCATGGACAAAAGCCACTATAGTCCTTCTTGGCAAATATCGTATGAACCAAAATTCCAAGGAACTCAAAATATTACCACCTGTAAGGTTGCAATATTCTTAAAATTGGCTCTAAATAGTTACTACAATTTTACAATGTAAAGAGGGAGCAATCTATATATTAGAACTTGCAGGTTACAGGCGCAGGGGAAGCAGGGGTATTTTCTGCGGCGTGAGCGAGATGTGGAGAGGAGACTTCGGCGAAGCACGCCCCTCCGGCGGGCTTTGCCGTGCATAAGGCTCATCGGAACGCCCATCGAGCCGTCGCAGAAAGTACCCCTGCCTCCCCTGCGCCGTCCCCTTAGCTAGAAGTCCCCACCAGCAAGCCGCCCGGTACGATAAGGGCTGAACTGTTACAGATTTCTCATGAGTTTTACGAAATAACTCTTGTATTTGCTTCCCTTTTATATTACAATAAAGAGAACAGTTATTGATAAATTTCTATCAGACATAAGGAGGATATTATTATGGCATATGCAATTGGTGATGCTTGTGTGGCTTGTGGCGCATGTGAGGCTCAGTGCCCTGTCGGAGCTATCAGCATGGGGGATGGCAAGTTTGAGATCGACGCAGATAAGTGCATCGACTGCGGTTCCTGTGCAGGCCAGTGCCCTACAGGCGCTATTTCCCAGGCATAAAAAGCGCCATACTGGCGCTTAAAAGAATGCTTCGCATTCTTCCCTGAGCGGAGGATTAAAAGCGCTTCAAAAAATGAAGCGCTTTTTCTTTTTTTCCTGTTTTTCTTTGGGGCTTTCATCGAAAATATTGTCCTTGGAGCCATCCTCCCCGGAAAGTTCCAGAAGAGTTTTTCCCGCCTCCGGCTCAGTCTTCTCTTTCGTCTTTTCCCGCAGTCCCTTTTTCCTTGCTTTCTTGCGAAGCAGTTCGTCCATCCTGCGGTAATGCTCCTCACTGCGCTCAGCCAGAAGCTTGTCCCTGGCCTCCTCCCTTTCCTCCTGCATCCTGAACTGGTAGTCCAGCTCCTTTACCACACTTTCCTTGATCTCACGGCACAGTTCACTGTTATTTTCCTGCAGTGTCTCCCGGATCAGCTGCTGAAGCAGCCACTGGAGCCGCCGGGATTTGTCCTCTTTACTGTCCGGTGTTGATACTGCCGTCTCTTTTGCCTCTATAATGTCAATGGGCATCTGACCTACATTTGGCTCCGTGCCGCGCCCGCTTTCCGCGTCGCCGCTTTTGACCGCTGTCTCCTTTTTTCCCTCACTTTCCCCGCTCTTTTTCTGCTTAGGTACAAGCATGTCCAGCTTTCCATCCTTCAGAATCATCTTGATCGCCTTCAACTGAAGTCCCCTTTCTTTCATACCCTTGATCTGCTTAAACCGTTCCACATCCTCTTCTGTATAATAGCGGTGCCCAAGCTCATTGCGCTTGATGGGCAGATGCAGTTCTTCCTCCCAATAGCGCAGAACATGGCTCTCCACCTTTACCTCTTTTGCCGCGTCTGAAATAAACAGATAATTGTCCATAGTATCTCCTTTCTGATTCTGTTATGCCCCATCTATAAAAAGAAAGAGAACCAGCAGTCCTCTTTTGACCGCTCATTCTCTTTCGTAAATTAACCGTATTTTTATATAATGTAAGCCGCACTATTCCCTTCTGGAATGCTCCAGATTGGCAAACTTGGTATATTCCGGCAGCCATGCCAGTTCCACCGTGCCGATGGGACCGTTTCTCTGCTTTGCGATGATCACTTCCTGAATGCCTTTCCTGTCCGAGTCATGATTATAATAATCGTCACGGTACAGGAACATTACCACATCGGCGTCCTGCTCGATGGCTCCCGACTCACGCAGGTCAGAAAGCATGGGTCTGTGGTCGGGTCGCTGCTCCACCGCACGGGAGAGCTGTGACAATGCTATCACAGGTACGTTCAATTCTCTGGCAAGAGCCTTCAGGGACCGGGAAATATCGGATATCTCCTGCTGTCTCGACTCCATGCGCCCGCTTCCGGACATCAGCTGCAGATAATCGATCATAATAATGGAGAGATCATACTCCAGCTTGTATTTCCTGCATTTGGACCGGAGTTCCGCGATAGAAATGCCGGGAGTATCGTCTATGATCAGCTTTGACTTCCCGATGGTTCCCGCACTTTCGATCAGCCGCTCCCACTCCTGATCGTTCAATTGTCCTGTACGAAGCTTCTGGGCATCCACATTGGACTCCATGGAGAACATACGGTTCACCAGCTGCTCCTTACTCATTTCCAGACTGAACAGCGCCACCGTCAGATCCTTTTTAAAGGCCATATAATGCGCCAGGTTCAGTTCAAAAGCTGTCTTACCCATGGAAGGCCTGGCCGCTATGAGGATCAGGTCGGAAGGCTGCATGCCTGCCGTGCGGTAGTCAAGGTCAATAAATCCGGTAGGGATCCCTGTCACGCTTCCCTTGTTTTTCGACGCCATTTCTATTCTGTCCATGGCATTCATGACGATCTGGCGGACAGGCACAAAATTGTCCGTCGTCCGCTTCTGAACCAGCTGGAACACTCTCTTTTCCGTGTCTTCCAGGATATATTCCAGGCTTTCCTTCCCCGCGTAACAGGTATTTGCTATCTCTTCATTTAAACGGATCAGCTTCCGCAGCGTGGACTTCTCCGCCACAATATTGGCATAATACTTGATGTTGGCGGATGTGGGAACCGCTGTGATCAGATCCCTGACAAATTCCAGGCTGCTCACCTCAGGGGGCACATCCTTTTCCTTCAGCTTATTCTGCAGCGTCACCAGATCCACCGGACTGTTGTTATCATGGAGCTCCACCATGGTCTCGAAAAGGATCCCATACTGCCTGTTGTAAAAGTCCTCTCCGGTGATCAGTTCCGATGCCACCACGATGGCTTCCTTATCCATGATCATGGAACCGATGACGGACTGCTCCGCCTCCACGCTGTGGGGCAGTATTCTTTTTAATACATTCTCTTCCATTGCCGGCATGCGCTCTGTCCCCTAGGCCTCCGCCACTTTTACCGTAAGCTTTCCCGTCACCTGTGGATGCAGCTTTATCGCCACTTCATAGGAGCCGAAATTCTTCAGGCTCTCAGGCAGCTGGATCTTCTTTTTATCCAGTTCTATATCGTGCTGCTCCTTGCATGCCGCCGCAATCTCCTTGGAGGACACTGAGCCGAAGGCTCTGCCTCCCTCCCCCGCCTTGATCTTGACGACTACCTGCTTGTCCTCCAGAAGCGCGGCAAGGGCTTTCGCCGCGTCCAGCTGTTCCTGGGCAATCTTGTCACTGTTTGCCCTCTGCAGTTTCAGGTCGTTCATGTTCTTGGGAGTCGCCTCCACTCCCAGCTTTTTAGGCAGTATAAAATTCCTCGCGTATCCCTCGCTGACCTCGATCACATCACCCTTCTTGCCCAGCTTTTTATCATCCTGTAATAAAATAATTTTCATAGTAATACCCCTTTCTAAATCTCGTGATTTTCCAGCATACTGTCTATGGTCTGTTTCAGGGCGCCTATGGCCTCGATAATACCCACGCCCTCCATCTGGCACGCTGCCACGTTCATATGGCCTCCGCCGCCCATCCGCTCCATGATAATCTGCACGTTGACCTCGTCGATGGAACGGGCGCTGACATAAATCTTCCCCTGGTAGTCAGTTAAGACAAAGCTTGCCTTGATCCCCCTGATATTCAGAAGCTCATTTGCCGCCTGGGCGCCGATCACGGTGGGACTGGGCAGATCTTCCGCAGAACAGATGGAAATGGCAAAACTCTGCTTGTAGATCTCCGCCTGGCTGACTGCATCCGCCTTTGCCTTATATTCCAGGGCATCCTCCCTGAACAGCTTGCGCACACGGGTCACATCCGCCCCGTTGCGGCGCAGGAAGGCCGCCGCTTCAAAGGTGCGGACTCCTGTTTTCGTCATAAAGTTATTGGTATCGATCATAATGCCGGAATACATGCAGTCCGCCTCTTCCGGATGGATCTTGATGTTGTCATAGGTATACTGCAGGATCTCCGAAACCATCTCGCAGGCGGAGGACGCATAGGGCTCAACATAGGAAAGCGTCGCATTCTCAATGGTTTCCGTTCCCTGTCTGTGGTGGTCCAGAACCACCACGGATTTACAGAACCGAAGCAGGTCAGGGCATTCCGTCAGCGTGGGCTTGTTGACATCCACCACCACCAGCACCGCATTACTGTTCGCCGCCTCAATGGCCTGCTGACTCCCGATGATCATATCATCCTCGTACTCCTGATTATTCTGGAACAGTGCCGCCATGGGCTGGATGGCAGGCGTGATCTCGTTTAACACAATGTGAGCCTTGCGCCCCAGGGTCTGGGCAATCCGGTAAATACCCACCACGGCGCCGAAGCTGTCCGCATCCGGCATCCGGTGACCCATGACCAGCACCATATCCTTGCTGGTGATGATCTCCCGGAGGGCATGCGCCTTCACACGGGCTTTTACGCGGGTATTCTTTTCCACCTGCTGGCTCTTTCCACCGTAATAAGTAATGCTTTCCGGCGTCTTAATGACAGCCTGATCCCCGCCCCGGCCCAGCGCCAGGTCAATGGCATTTCTGGCAAACTCGTAATTCTGCGCATAAGTCAATCCGTCCAGACCCACACCGATGCTGATGGTCACGGCCATCTCATTTCCGATGTTTACCGTCTTGACCTCCTCCAGAAGATCAAACCGGGTTTCCTGTAATTTCGCGATTGCCTTCTTCCGCAGGATGACCAGATACTTGTCCTTCTCCAGCTTCTTGCTGATGCCGTCCAGGGCGGAAATGTATTTGTTCACCTTACGGTCGATCAGCGCAATCAGCAGGGAACGGCGTACCTCCTCCACGCTCTCCAGGGCTTCCTCGTAATTATCCAGGTAGATCATTCCCACAGACAGGCTCTGATCGTCTATCTCCTGCAAAGCGATATGAAGCGCGGTCTCATCGTATAGATACAGTGCGATCAGATACCCGTCATAGTCCGTCGCATCGATCATGTCACTGTGTTCTGCCATTTCTTTCAGGGAAATCTTCCTGAATTTAGCAATAAATTCATTGCCCTCATACTCCAGCTCATACTGGGCTTCATCCACACCCGTGTCATCCGGCAGCCGGTCCCTGGTAATAGCAGGGAACAACGAGGTGATCGACTTCCTGTATCCCTTGGGCTGATGCACCACTGACTCGAAGGCGATATTCGTCCAGATCACCTTTCCCGAATCATCCAGCAGCGCATATGGCAGATCCATCTCCCGCAGAAGCTTGCGCTGTATCTGCCCGTATTCCGTGGCAAAGCTGACAAGCTCATTCATGATGATAGGCTTATTATAAAAATAGTGGGATAATGTAATGGCAAAATATAGGATGCAAAATCCCGCCAACAGCATACCTGCGCGCAGATCGATCAGAAACATCGCCGCATCTATGGCAATCATCAGAATGCCCAGATATATGCTGAACTGTATATAAGTTTTAATACGACCCTTTAACTTAATCCTCTTCTTCATTCGGTATACCTCACAGCACAGACTCAGGCTTCGTCCTAATCCGTCCCTATCGTCCATTTTAACATATTCCTGTCCACTGCGCCACAATTTAATTTGTCGAATGACGTAATGTTTTGCCGAAAAATCGCCAAAAAACTGAAAAGCCCCGGCTTTTCAGCCGGAGCCCTTAAATTCAGTTTCCGATCAATCCTGCACATAAGGCATCAATGCAACGTGACGCGCTCTCTTGATCGCTACTGTCAATGCTCTCTGATGCTTTGCACAGTTGCCGGTGATACGGCGGGGAAGGATCTTTCCTCTCTCTGATACGTACCTCTTCAGCTTGTTGGTATCCTTGTAATCAATCACATTATCCTTGCCACAGAATACGCACACTTTCTTTCTTCTGCGGACTCCACCCTTTTTCCTCATGGGAGTATCAGGTTTCTCTGCCTTATTATAAGCCATGTCAATGCCTCCTATCTTGCAAACTCAACTTAGTTAAACGGTAATTCTTCATCAATGCCGTCAGGGATGTTCATAAAGCCGTCACCGACCCCGGACGCTGCCGGCGCACTGTTTGCACCGCCTCCAAAACCGCCGCCATTGTAGCCTCCGTCATTGTTGTAGCCTCCGCCGTTCCCGCCGGATGCGTTCTTGCTCTCGGCAAACTCGATCTCATCTACCATGACGCGGACACTGTATACCATCTGACCGTCCTTGTTGGTATAGTTATCGTTCTGGATCCTTCCGCTGAGAACAATCTTCGTCCCCTTGTGCAGATATCTTTCAACAAATTCAGCCTGTTTATTGAAGCAGGTACAGTTGAAAAAATCCGCGTCAGGTTCTCCTTCACGCTTAAAACGCCTGTCCACTGCAATGGAAAAACGACCCACTACGGTCTGGCTGGCCCCCTGGGAATACCTCACTTCAGGGTCTCTGGTCAAACGTCCCATAAGAATTACTTTATTCATATTGTCTTCTCGCTTTCTATTAAGCCTCGTCCTGTTTAACGATTAAGTATCTGATTACATTGTCCATGATACGGATACGGCTCTCAATCTCTGCCGGAACAGTGCTCTCAGCATCGAATCTGATGAAATAGTAGAAAGCTTCCTTCATCTTCTGGACTTCGTAAGCAAGTCTCTTCTTGCCCCAATCGTCCACTTCTGTGATGGTACCGCCGAATCTCTCGATAAGAGCCTTGCACTTATCCACTACGGCAGCTCTCTCTTCATCTTCGATCTTAGCGCTAACAACAACGGCTAATTCATACTTGTTCATGCTTGTTACCTCCTTTTGGTCTCTGGCCCGCCCTGAAAGCGAGCAAGGAATTTTATTCATCACGGATTAACATGATACCACATCCATTCAGGTATTTCAAGTGTTTTCGCAAATATTTCCAACTATTACGCGCCCATCCTGCTATGCCTGACAGACTTCCTTTATATTCTTTTCCAGAAGCCTTCTGGCAATCATGATCTGATGTCCGCATCCCTTACACCTGATCCTGAAATCCGCTCCTACCCTCAGCACTTCCCACTCCTTGCTTCCACAGGGATGCTGCTTCTTCAACTTTAATATGTCCCCTACACTGATCTCCATGTTACAACCACGCCTTCCTTGCCTTTTATTCCCTTATGATCTCGTTTAGTCCCTCACACTATTGCTTAGTTCCTCATAATATCTTTCAGTCCCTTTATAATATCTTTCAGTCCCTCATACTATTGTTTCGTCCCTCATGACCTCTTTCCCAGGAGGAAATCCTTCATCACCCCAAAAAACTCCCTCAGCAGATTATTTAGCACATTTCCCCGGTGCGTGCTGGCTGCCATACCCTGCACCGCCTGATACCCCTGTTTCTCTGCAATGAACACCGCGCGGAAAACATGAAAATTATTCGTCACGATCACCACACTGTCCTCTTTCTTGTCGATCAGCCTCGCACTGTAATCCAGGTTCTCCCATGTGTCTGTGGAGGCATCCTCCATCAGGATCCTCTCCTCGGTTATCCCCCGGGCGACCAGATAATCCCGCATCCCCCGGGCTTCACTGACAGGTTCATTGTCGCCCTGCCCGCCGGATACCACCACTAAGGTTTCCGGATTCGCCTGTAAATACTCCAGCGCTTTGTCAAGCCTTCTCTGTAATACGTCACTGGGACCCGTCTCCTTCATCTGTGCCCCCAGAATAATGCACACATCGGCCCCCGCTCCGGGCGACGCGCTGAACTGGCTGAGTATCAGCCCCTCCACCAGAAGGAACAGGGCCACCCCCATTCCGAACAGAACCTGGATCGTCCGCCTGAGCCATCCGGGAATCTTCTCCACCCAGGCGCGGTGCGCCAGGAAAAAAGAAATTCCTCCGCAGCAGGCGGCCATCACTCCCCATATCAGATAAAACCGGGTGCCTTTGCTGACAAAGAAAAACTGATATCCAAAATACGTCAGGCACAGGATACCGAGTACACCAAAAGAAACCGCCGCCACAGGTCTCCGTCCTCTCGCGCCGCGCCTGTCAAGATAAATCACCCGCTTGCTCTTTTCTAATGGTATCAACTGCTTTTTCCCTTTTCTCATGCATATACTATATCATAAACTGCATCTTTTCCTCAATAGCCCCGCACCCCCTGTTTCTTAAGAATTTATGATTAATTGATGAAAATTTGTATTCATTCATGGTATAATGTTGACATGAAAGGACGTCATGTCAACTTCTGATTCCATATGCACTGAAGCGCATGAAATTATGGTATACTTAAAAAAACATAACAGACATAAAGGGGATTCCCGGAAAGGAAGCATATGAAGAATACACAGGACACGATCCAGGAGTTAAAGCAGATCATCGAGACATATGACAATATTGTCTTTTTTGGCGGGGCAGGGGTTTCCACCGAGAGCGGGATCCCCGACTTCCGGAGCGTCGACGGGCTCTATCACCAGCAGTATGACTATCCGCCCGAAACGATCTTAAGCCACACCTTTTACCGGCATTACGGGGAAGAATTTTTCCGCTTTTACCGCAACAAAATGCTGTTTCTGGACGCGAAGCCTAACGCTGCCCATCTGAAGCTTGCGGAGCTGGAGCAGAAAGGCAAACTCCGCGCCGTGATCACCCAGAACATCGACGGTCTGCATCAGGCGGCGGGGAGCAAAACCGTCCTGGAGCTGCACGGTTCCGTACTGCGCAATTACTGTGAGCGCTGTGGGGAATACCATGATGTGACATATATCCAGGAATCCTCCGGCATACCCAAGTGTAAAAAATGCGGCGGTCCCGTCAAGCCTGACGTGGTATTATATGAAGAAGGGCTTGACCAAAAGACCTTAAATTCCGCCGTTCGCTACATCCAGAAGGCACAGGTGCTGATCATAGGCGGCACTTCCCTTGCGGTCTATCCCGCTGCCGGACTGATCGACTATTTCCAGGGGGATAAGCTGGTCGTGGTCAACAAAGCGCCCACTCCCAGGGACAGCCATGCCGCCCTGCTGATACAGGCGCCCATAGGTGAAGTATTCTCTCAGCTGTAAAAACACTTGCCAGAAGCGGGCGGCGCTCACATCAAACCTGAACGCCGCCTCTGATCCAATTCTATCCACTCGTCCAATGAGAGCGGTTCATAGTCAGAATACTTGCAGAAACAGTTGATCATATTGCTGGGAATCTTCTGCTCTACACCCTGCATATTCACGGCTACGGTATCGCGTGTCATCTCCTGAAACCGCTCGATCAGTCTCTGATCCATGGAATCATGGACATGCCCATGGAGCATGTAGGTTTTTGGTTTTCCGTCTTTGTCCAGACGGTATTGCCCGTTATAAAACATAATGGGATAATGACACAGAATTACCTTCCGCTTATTGTCAGACAACTCCTCATAGTGTTTCATCCATTTTATGTGGCGGGTTTCTATCCTTTGATTGGATAATATCTGATCATGGTTCCCCAGGATGAGGTAAAGCGTGCCATTCAAGCGTCTTAAAACGGCATTTGTCTCCTCTACATTCCCCCAGGACAGATCGCCGATAACGACAACCTCATCGTTCCGGCGTACCTTGCCATTCCACCTGGCGATCATATATTCATTCATTTCTTCCACACTGCCAAACCCGCGGCGATCCATACGGTCATTCAAGGCAGCGTGAAAAAAGTGCGGATCCGCAATATAATATCTCATGTCCAATATTCTCCATTATCATTTCTCCGGATAGCCAGATAAAACAAAACCCCCGAAAAATCGGGGGGAATGTAAAGGTGCGAGCCGGATTTGAACCGGCGATGACGGTGTTGCAGACCGGGGCCTTACCACTTGGCTATCGCACCATATTTCATTATATGCATAAAGAAGGAAATAATGACTCCAACGGGAATCGAACCCGTGTTACCGCCGTGAAAGGGCGATGTCTTAACCGCTTGACCATGGAGCCTCATCTTCGCGACGCAATATGTATGTTACCATGTTTTTCTATGATTTGCAAGTACTTTTTTAAATTTGATCGGACAACCTGTAACAGTTCAGCCAATAATCCAACAATCGTCCAATCAGTAATGTTCAGCCCCGATGGGGACTGAACAGTTATCCTGAACATGCCAGCCGATCCGACCATCCTAATCCTTACGCTGCCTTCCCTGTGCCGTCCCCCCCGGAAGTTTCCAGCTGTTCCTCCAGTTCCTTCGCCATCTCCGGGATCGCCTTTGACCGGAAAATGTCACGAAGTCCCACCTCCTCTATGGTCTCTCGATAAGGAAGGGAAAGGGACAATGCCGCCAGCTCCATATAAATATCCACTGCTTTCTCCCTGTCTTCCAGGGAAAGCAGCCACAGGTCAAGTGAGGACAGCGCAGAGGTGGCATAGCTTATATAATACAGGGGATTCTGGAAATTATGGGAAATCTGGATCCAATCATACCCTTCATCATCATCGTCATACTGATAACCGTACTGCGCCGAAAGCTGCTTATATAGTTGATTGATCTCCTCCAGGCTCATATCGGGATTCTGATATACCGTGGCCTGAAACTCATCATACAGGCATCCGTCCGCAATCGTATCCAACATATTCCAGACAATGATGCTGGAAAAAACATCACCGTACTGCCCGAAAATCTCGTCTGAGTATTCGGTAAACAGCAAGGTCAACCCCTGGGAATGAATCTCACCCACATCAATGTTAAAATCTGCCCACAGATCATGCTGTGCGCAATGGAACGTCTCATTAAAATGCCCGAACTCATGAACCGTGTCTATATAATCCTGGAAATCACCGTATGGCTGATTAAATATGAAAGCTGTGCCGTATTGCGGAAGTCCCACCGTATACCCCATATAAAGCTTGCTGTCACTATACTCGATATCATAGAGATGATGACTGCGCATAAAGTCAAAGGTCTCCCCGAGTTCCGGATCGATCCGGCCCATATACGGCTGTATGGCATCCAGGATCTCCTCCCCGCTGGACCGCGCCTGGCGGTGCAATCCCCTGAGATCCCGGCTGTTGATGCCGCCGATGATCCTGTCTCCCAGCGGTACGATATTTTCCTTCACAGCCTCCCACACCGGCCGGATATCCTCCAGGGTATAGTCTCTGTTATAGGTCTCCCTGTAAGCGTAATCCACATAATTATCATATCCGGCCTCATGGGCAATCTCCGTCCGCACCTGAACCAGCTGGCAGTAAATATCCCCGGCGCTCTGATTGCGGGCCTGCTCCAGCTGCGCATAAATATTCACATACTCCTTATTGCTTATATCCGCGTTACTCAGTTCTTCCTCTGTCCAGGTCTGTCCGTCCACCGTCACCTCAAACAGCTGGGACATAACCTGGTCGTAGGCCTGCACCAGCGCTTCCTCTTCCTCAAACAGTGCAAACACCTTATCCGGCACTGCCTCGTAATCGCGCAGAGCGGCTATATTATCCTCTCCGGCATCCCCCTCTATCACGTCCTGATAAGGCGTGTCCACCAAAAGTGCCAGTGCCTGATAACACTGGTCACTCAGGACGCTGCCGCGGGACGAAAGCTCCGCAGAAGCCTCCGCCAGCTTTTCCTCCGCGCCGTTACAGTCGTACTGAATCCCGATCAAGCTGAGCTGGGTGTAAAGAATATTCATCTCTGTCTTGATCACGCCGTAAAGCTTCTCCACCTTTTCCCTCGTCCGGGCATTCTTGTTTTGGAGGTCACCTGAGGCATGGAGTTCCCTTAACTCCTCCAGGGCAGCCTGAAGGTTCGTTTCATCAAACCCGGTATAAACCATATCCGCATAGTCAATCGGCTGATGCTCCTTGTCGGGATAATGCGCGACAACAGTTCCCTGCTGACATCCCACCAGGGAAAATGCCAGCAGTATGGCCGTCACTCCCCTGCCCAGACCTTTTGCTTTCGTTTTCATGCGGCTTCCTCCATATCTCCCTATGCACACAGCTTGCAAACCACTTCATGACTGAATTGTTACAAGTAACATTATAATCTATCACAAATCAGTTGACAATATCCGATTACTTCGGGAGCTCCATTTTCACCACAGTGCTTCAATATCCCTCGTTCACGACCTTCCAGCTGCTATTCTCCCTCTGCAAAGTGATCATACGGTCAGGCTCCACGCTACAACGTCTATCGGGAGGATTTAAGGGAAGCAATCAACGGGAGCAGGGATTTACAGCACATGATGAAATACCTTACCGATAAAGGATATGAGGTTGATTTTTCGGGCAGCCATTGGAAAATGAAGCTGCCACAATATAAGCATTTCACAAGGTTAGACACGCTTGACGAGCGGTTGACACCCGATTTCATACGGTCATGTTTAGGCGGGACTTCCCGATACGGGAACTACAAAGCAAGGATTTCCTACTCTCCCCATATGCCAGAGCAGTATAAAAACGCATGGAAACCGCATCAGAAAACCACAGGGATTTTAGCGTTATATTACTATTGGTGCTATCAGTTGGGGATATTCCCAAAAGGCACGGACTACAAGCCGACAAGCCCGCTGATGAAAGAAGAATTGCGGAAACTAGACGAGATTACTGCACAAGTTCGGTATATGTCAAAGCAGGGCATCTCTACCCTCTCCGACTTACACGCCGACAGGGAGAAAAACCAGACCGAAATGAATAAACTGATTGACTACCGCCAGCACTTGCGGAACAAGGTACGCCGTGCCACACCAGCCGAAAAAGAAACACTCCGAGCCGAAAAACAGGGCGTGACGGAGCAGATAACGGAGCTTAGGAAACGGCTGAAATATGCAGACGGGATTGAAAAACGCGCTGCCCATATCGACAACTGCTTAGACCAAATCCACGATACGATTGAAAACCAGCGGTCAAATACAAATGCCAGAACAGGCAGGGCAGACCGCAGGCAGGAGGAATCATTTCGATGAATGAGCCTTTTAGCGACACAGAAAAAGAAGCATTGTCAGAAGAAATTGCCATCCGTCAGATGATTGACGGGATTACGGACTGCCTTGCATCCATGACAAAAGAAGAACGGATAGCATGGTTTCGCAGGTCGCAATATCCCCATCCACTTAATTTCCAGAAAGAAATAGACGGCACGGTTTACACAGTCAATGCCCATTTTAACGCTTCCGCATCTGAAAGCATAGAGGAAAAGACCAAGCGTATTCTCCTAAACGCATAAACAGGATTTGAATTAAGGCTTTAAAGCGTTGAAGTATTCTGCCAGATATGGTATGATAATG